>VYCM01000091.1 GCA_009843915.1 Acidimicrobiaceae bacterium
TCGCGCGCCCCCGAGATCACCAGCCGCTCAGCCACGCTCAGACTCTACCCGCTGGCCCCGCCAGCATGGCGAACATGTGTTCACAATCCTTCAACCAGGGTGCCGCCCCTGCGCCGGCGGGCGACGCGGTTACCGTAGCCGCCCATGGAAGGACCCTCCGATCAGACGTGGCACAAGACTGCCTGCATCCTGTGCGAGTCGAACTGCGGCATCGAGGTGCGCCTCGACGGGAGGCGGTTCGCCCGGATACGGGGCAACAAGGAGCACGTCAGCTCCAAGGGCTACACGTGCGAGAAGGCGTTGCGGCTCGACAGCTACCAGAACCATCGAGCCCGTCTTACGTCGCCGATGCGGCGGCGGCCCGACGGCAGCTACGAGGAGGTGGACTGGGATACCGCCATAGCCGAAGTCGCTGAGCGCCTGGCCGCGGTGCGGGACGCCTACGGGGGCGCCACGATCTTCCGCTACGGCGGCGGGGGCCAGGGCAACCACCTCGGTGGGATGTACGGCGCCTCGGTCGCCAACGTCCTCGGCGTGCAGTACCGGTCCAACGCGATCGCGCAGGAGAAGACCGGCGAGGCGTTCGTCGAGGCCCGCCTGTACAGGGCCCACACCCGAGCCGACTTCGAGCATGCCGAGGTAGCGGTGTTCCTGGGGAAGAACCCCTGGCAGAGCCACGGCTTCCCGGAGGCCCGCCGCATTCTGCGGGCCATCGCCAACGACAGCGAGCGGGCCATGATCGTGATCGATCCCCGCCGCACCAAGACGGCGGAGCTGGCCGACCACCACCTGGCTGTGCGCCCTGGGACCGATGCCTTCTGCGTGGCCGCGATCCTGGCGATCATGGTGCGCGACGACCTGATCGACCACGACTTCCTGGCCGAGCGTGTTGAGGAGATCGAGCCGGTGCTGGACGCAGTCCGCGAGGTATCGATCAGTGACTTCTCAGCACGCTGCGGGATAGCCGTCTCCGAGTTGGAGACGGTCGCCCAGCGCATCGGGCGGGCTTCGTCGGTGGCGATCTTCGAGGACCTGGGTGTTCAGCAGGGCCCGAACTCCACACTGGTGTCCTATCTCCAGCGGTTGATCTGGATCCTGCGGGGCAGCTTCGCCAAGCCCGGCTCGATACACCCTCACAGCGCGTTCGCGCCGCTGCTTAGCAGCGGCGACATGGGAGGCAAGCGCTCCCGGCCCAAAGCCACCCCCGTGACCGGTGCGCCGATCATCGCCGGCCTGATCCCGTGCAACTCCATCGCGGAGGAGGTCCTGACTGACCATCCCGACCGCTTCCGGGCGATGATCATCGAGAGCGCCAACCCGGTGCACTCGCTGGCGGACTCGCCCCGGTTCCGCGAGGCGATGGACGCCCTGGAGTTCTCCGTCGTGATCGACGTGGCCATGACCGAGACGGCCCGGCGCGCTGACTACGTGCTCCCGGCCTCCAGCCAGTACGAGAAGCCTGAGGCGGTGTTCTTCAACTTCGAGTTCCCCGACAACGTCTTCTATCTGCGCAAGCCGGTGCTGCCCCCGATGCCGGGGACGCTGTCCGAGCCGGAGATCCACGCCCGCCTGGTGGAGGCGCTGGGCGCCTACACCTCGGACGACCTCACCCCGCTGCGAGCGGCGGCCGAGTCCGGCAGGGCCGAGTTCGCGGCCGCGTTCTTCGCCGCGGTGGAGGCCAAGCCCTCGCTGGCCGGCGTTGGCGCGGCCGTGCTGTACCGCACGCTCGGCCCCACGCTGCCGGAGGGCTGTGCCGAGGGGGCGGCGCTGTGGTTCGTGGCCCAGCGGTGCGCGGGCGCCTACCCCGAAGCGGTGCGACGCGCCGGCATCGAGCCGAACGGCGCCGGATTGGGCGACGCCCTGTTTGACAAGGTCATCGCCAGCGACGACGGGGTCGTGTTCACCAGCCACTTGCATGAGGAAGCCTGGGACTTGCTCGGCTCGGCCGACAACAAGATCCATGCCAACATCCCACAGTTGGTGGAGATGCTGCAGGCCCTGCCCGACGCGCCGGCAGGCCATACCACCGCTGAGTTCCCGCTGGTCCTGTCGGCGGGCGAGCGCCGCTCATCCACCGCGAACACCATCTTCCGCGATCCCGGTTGGCGCAAGGCCGATCAAGAGGGCGCGTTGGCGATGAGTTCAGCCGACGCGGCCGCGCACGGCTTGGTCGACGGCGACCGCGTACGGCTGCGCACCGCGGCCGGGTCCGCGGAGCCGACAGTGCGTGTCGACGACGCCATGCAGCCCGGCCATATCAGCCTTCCCAACGGCTTGGGCCTCGACTACCCCGACGAGGACGGCGAGCACTTCCGGTCCGGCGTATCCCCCAACGAGCTCACCTCGCTCGGCTGGCAGGACGAGATCGCGCTCACGCCGTGGCACAAGCACGTCCCCGCCCGCCTCGAGCCGATGACGGGCTAGCCGGCACCAGTTCCGGCAGGTCAGCGCCAGAGGGCGACGGCGACGGTGGCGTTGTCGTCCAGGCCGAGGCCCACGGCCCCGGCCAGGATGTTGTCGGCGACCTCTTCGGCCGTCGGAGCACCAGTTCCGCAGGCAGCCCCGATGCCGCCGCCCGCCGAGTCGTCCGAGAACCACTCGACGCCGTGCTCGTATACGAAGGGCTCCCAGGCGCCGTCGCTGGCCAGGATCACCGCGTCGGGCCGGGTCCCGTCGCCGGACTCCCCGATTATCTCGACTTCCACCGGCCCAGGCTCGGCATCGGCGGGCGGCATGCCAAGACAGATCTCGATACTGCCGCCCGGAACTCGGTGAGGTCGGCCGCAGAGGAAGCCGCTGAACCCATCAGCCTGCGCGGTGGCGATGAAGGGCAGGGTGTCGCCCATCCAGCCGATCAGCAGACCGCCCTCGGGCGTCCAGGCGGCAACGCACAGCGTGCTCATCGGGAACATGAACATGGGCAGGTTCTTCTGCCACGTCTCCGGCCCGGTCAGAGCCAGCACCCGCTCGTTGGCCTCTCCAAAGGTGACCGCCATCTCATCGGCGCTGGCGATCCGATGAGGCAGCCCCTCCACCGCGGCCTGAGCGGCCTCATCACCCCTGGTATGCCCGCCCAACCCGTCGGCCACCGCGATCACCCAGCTGCCGTCGGATTCTGATATCACCGCCAACGCCCGGTCCTCGTTCACCCGCCGCGGCCCGATGTCGCTCGCCGTCGCCACGGACGCCTCGGGCTGGGCCTCACGCGAGTCGACTGCCTCAGAGCCAGTCACGCCCCCGATCATGCCACCGCGCGGTTGCTTACGCCCTCATTTCACATCTCGGCCCTAGGTGACCGCGAGGAGCGGTTCGGCTTCGACGTTGGGCACCCTGGACTGGCGACTGGACGTGCCAGCCCGGCGTCGCCGGCCGGGCGGGCTGTTGATCAGCGGCGGGTCGGGGGCGCGTGCCGGGCCGTAGCGGACTCGCTCTGGGGGTGCGATGGTGTGAAGGTCGCCGCTGGGCACAACCCGCCAGCCGTGGTGATGGACTTTGTCGTGGCATCCCCAGCACAGCAGCATCAGGTTGTCGATGTCGGTGGGTCCGCCCTGGGACCTGGGCCGGATGTGATGGGCTTGGCACACTGCGTAGTGCTCGCCGCATCCCGGGCATTCGCCGTAGCGGGCGATGAGCGCATCCATCTGGGCCTTGGTTGGCCGCGGCAGCGCGGGACCACGCCACAACGGCACGCCCTTGCTGCTGTAGACGATCCCCACGATCCTGGCGTTGCAGAAGTGCTCCTCGAGCACGCTCGGAGGAATCACGCCTCCGCCGGCGACCTCAGCGAACGCCTGGTCGCCGTCAGGGCTCAAGTGCTGCACGATGGCGACGTCAGCCGCATGTGTTCCTCGGCCGGCCTCGACGGTGCTAGTCGCAGTCAGCGTGTCCAACGCATCGGCGAGACGCTGCGAGAGGCTGCGCTTCTCACCTCCGGGACTCTTGAGGTCGCATCGACGCAGCCTCTCGGCCTCCTTGAGCAGCCGTGTGCGAAGTCGGGCCCCGGTCACCGGGTCCAACTCGCCCCTCAGGTGAACCATGCCGTCGGCATCGTCCTTCCAGATGCTCAGTCGCCGCCGAGCCCGCTGACGCCGGTACTCACCTTCGCCTCCGTCGGCCCGTCGCTGCGCCACCCACCTGCCAGCCTCCCGGGCGAACTGCTCGGGCGACAGGGAAGCAGCTTTCTCCAGCAGACCACCATCCCCCTCCACCTGGGTAGCGCTGGTGTTCTCCGAAGCCCGCGCGAGAGTCTTGGCATTGGCCAGAGAGATCTCCCCCTCCGCTAAGGCATCGCGCACGTCGGGCATCGCCTGAAGCTGTCCCACCGCCTTGACCTGCCCGGCCGCATCCCTCCGGGACAGGCCGGCAGCCTGGGCCAGCACCCCGGCCCCGCCATCGCCGTGCCGCTCCCCCGCCGCGACCAGCGCGGCCGCATCGGCCTGCAACACAGCCACCTGCGCCGCGAACGCCTTGGACTCCCCAAGTACCCGCCGGGCAGCCGCAGTCGAAGCGTTCCCGGAGTTGACCAGACGGATCAACTCCGCCAGACCCTCCCGCACCCGCTGAGCAGCTCCCAATTCCATGAGCAAATCATGCCATAGGGGTGTGACACTTATCAAGCATTGTTATGATATTTTCAGTTATTTTCTGAAATGTCTCCGAGTCTGAGGAGGAGCCGGAATGACGGGCGCCATTCCCTTCGCTCGCGAGTCGTGGGTCGCGGTCAACTTGTACGCAATGCGCACGGACGGGCGCCAGACCCTGACCCTCGACGGCGTGCCGCCGCCGAACTACGACCCGCAGCGCGCCGTGAACTACCTCGACCGGTACGAGGACGGCCCCCACGAGCTCGGGATCGGCGGCACGTTCTACTGCATCAAGACCAACGAGCCCGCACCTCCTGACATGGTTTCAGCGTTGGTCGAGGCGCTGACCGCTCGTGGCCGCGGCCGCTGGCTGAGAGTCGTGCGTGAACCCGTACGAGAGCACACGCTGCAACTCTGGGACACCGAGGGCCGCCTCCTCGACGACCAGCCCCCGAGATGCATCTGCGGCGGCGGCATCGCCGTGGATCCAATCTCAGTGCTCTGCTGGTCCGGGGCCGAGATCTTCGAAGCAACCTGACCCGACACCCGCAGTCAACCGCGGATTTCGGCTAACTCCCGGCGGAGGTCCTTGATCTCGTCGCGCAGTCTTGCTGCGTACTCGAAGCGAAGCTCGGCGGCGGCCTCCCGCATCTCCTCGTCCAGGGTCCGGATCAGGCGGTCCAGCTCGGCGTCGGGCAACTCCCCTAGGTCGGGTCCGTCCCGCCGCCGCCGGGCCGCAGCCAAGCCACCCCCAGCCTCTCCCCCAACATCGCCGTCGGGCACCGGCGCGCCGTCGCGGTCGGGGCGGATCATGGCCAGGATGTCGGTGACCG
>VYCM01000094.1 GCA_009843915.1 Acidimicrobiaceae bacterium
AGCAGGCTGGCCAGCGTCGGGAACATCAGCGAGCCCTGGATGCCGAGCTCGTCGAGGTGGGGCAGGCGAGCCTCGGCGTTGCGGGCCCAGTCGGGGCAGCGGATCGGCTTGCCGAAGATCTCCCGCAGACTCTTGCCTTCAGGGTTGCCGTGGCGGTAGTACTCCTCCTGCGCGCCCGGCGGGGCCACCACCTCGAAGGTGGGGTTGGGGATGTACTCCGATATCAGGCCCTTGATGGCGATCTTGGTGCGGCCGTCGACCTGCACGTAGCGGATGGCGCCCTTGTAGTCGGCGGGGAGGTGCCGGGTGAAGGCGTCCTCCGTCTCGTACATGTGGTTGTCGGAGTCGTATACCGGAAAGCCGAGGTCGCGAGCCATGACGGTGCCCTCCTTGCCGTCTGTGCGAGTGTGCTTACCCTACCGGTCGCCGCGAGCGTTCTACGCTCGCGGGATGGCAGTTCGCTACCTGGGTGCACGTCGATTCTGTGAGCCGGGCTACGTGCCTACGGCTGAGCGGTTCGTACGGCATGTAGCGGACGAGTGGGGGGACCGTGATCTGGTGCTGTTGGGGGAGCGGCGGCTGAGCTACCGCGACCTGGAAGCTGAGTCCCGGCGGTTGAGCCGGGCTCTGCTGGCCAGTGGGGTCACTCGCGGCAGCCGGGTGGGGCTGCTGGCTCCCAACGGGCCGGAGTGGGTGGTGGCCTGGCTGGCTGCGGCCCGGATCGGGGCCGTGGTGGTGCTGCTCAACACCTTCCACAAGGCGCGGGAGCTGGGCTGGGCGCTGGCCCACTGCGAAGCAGAGGTGCTGCTCACCGTGGACCGGTACCTGAGCCACGACTACGCCGCCCGGCTGGAAGAAGCCGTGGACGGCCTCGGTGACCAGCGTCGCGGCGCCATCGACTGTGACAGCCATCCGAGTCTGCGGGCAGTGTGGCTGTGGAGCCGGACGGGGACCACGCCGTCCTGGGCGGGATCGACGGACGACCTGCTGGCCCGATCGGACGAGGTTCCCGACAAGCGGTTCGACGCGGCCACCGCCGAAGTGGAGCCTCACGATCCGATGGTGGTCATCTACACGTCCGGCAGCACCTCCGAGCCCAAGGGCGTGGTCCACTCCCAGGCCTCGGTGATCGTCCATCCGTTCAACCTGCTGCAGTTCCGGGATCTGCGGGAGGGCGACGTGCTCTACACCCCGATGCCGCTGTTCTGGGTCGGCGGTCTGTCCTACGTGCTGGTGAGCGCCATGCACACCGGGGCTGCCGTCGTGTTCGAGGAGCGCTTCGAGCCCGGAAGCACGCTGGCTCTGATCGAGCGTCGACGGGTGACCCACGTGATCGGCTGGCCCCACATTGCCAAGGCGCTCGTCGAGCACCCGTCCTTCGGCGAGCGTGACCTGTCCTCGATCCGGGGCGGCAGCTTCGACGATCTGCTGCCGGTGCACCTCCGGGTGAGCGATCCCCGCAGGAAGGCCACATCGCTGGGCATGACCGAGTCGCTCGGTCCCCACTCGATCGAGCCGCTGCACGTCGAGCTGCCCGCGGGCAAGGAGGACTCGTTCGGCCGCAGCGTTCCCGGCATCGAGCACCGCATAGTCGATCCCGAGACCGGCGACGAGCTGCCGGCCGGCCAGGCCGGGGAGATCTGGATCCAGGGCTACTCGCTCATGCTGGGGCTGCTCGGACAAGACCCGGCCGACGTCTTCGAGCCCGGCGGCTGGTACCGCACCGGCGACCGCGGCCTCCTCGACCAGGACGGCCATCTGTACTTCCAGGGCCGGCTGGGCACCGTGATCAAGGCGGGGGGCACCAATGTGGCGCCCCGCGAGGTCGAGCTCGCGATCGAGTCGCAGCCCGGCGTGATGCACGCGTTCGTGGTCGGTGTCCCCGCCGCCGACGGCCGGGGCGAGGCCGTGGCCGCCGCGGTTGTGGCCAAACCGGGCGCCGAGATCGATCCGGCCGACCTGAAGATCCGCGTGCGCAGCGAGATGGCCAACTACAAGGTCCCCCGACACGTGGCCGTGTTCGCCGAGCAGCAGGATCTGCCCTGGCTGGAGTCGGGAAAGATCGACCTCCAGGCTCTCCGCCGCCTGCTCATCGACCGCTTCGCTAACGAGCCCGTGTAACGACCTTCCGCTAGTGGTAGGAGATCGCCTCCAGCAGGTCGATGCGGTTGGCCCGGCGAGCCGGCGCCAGGGAAGCCAGGAGGCCGGCCACCGCCGCCACGACCAGGTACACCACCACGGTGCCCCCCGGCAGAGCCACGGTGGAGATGATGCCGCTGGGGAGGGACCCGGCCGCGATCGACCCCGCCACCAGCCCGGTCACGACACCGATGACCCCGCCGAAGACGGCCACGATGACCCCCTCCAGCAGGATGGCGGCCCGGATCTGCCGCTTGCCCATGCCCACCGCCCGCAGCAGCCCGATCTCGCGGGTCCGCTCGAACACCGACAGGGCCATGGTGTTGGAGAAGCCCATCACCGCGATCACCAACGCCATGATCAGGAACACGTTGATCACGACCAGCAGGTTGTCGACCTGAGTGGACCGGCTGGCGCGGTACTCGGCCTGGTCGCGCACTACGACCTGCGGGTACTCGGCGAGACCCGCCCCCAGCGCGGCCCGGGCGTCCTCGCTGCTGACTCCCGCCGCGGTGACGGCGGTGACCAGGCTGTCCTGGTCTCCGACGACGTAGCGGTCCCAGTCATCCAGGTCGATGACCCAGGAGCCCACTACCGAGTCCTCGGTGTGGAGGGCCACCACCTCGAAGGCGACTTCTTCGTGGCCCGAGATCTCCAGCAGCACCTCGTCGCCCACGCCGAGACCGAGCTCCTCGGCGGCGTCGACATGCACCATCACGTCACCGGGACCGGCGCCGGCCACGCTGCCGGAGGTGACGTTCGGCTCCACATGGCTCGAGAACGAGGCGAGGTTGGCGGCCGACAACACGTGCTGGGCGCCGTCGGCGGTGCGCACGCCGTTCGGCCGGAAGCGGAATACCTCCACCGATTCGAGTTCGGGCACCTGCGCAGCCGCGGCTGCCGCCTCCGAACTGAAGGCGAGCTGCTGGTTGTCGCAGCGCCCGGCGCACAGCATCCAGTCCGCCCGGACCGAGTCCTCCAGCTGGCCGTTGAGGGTCTCCTTGAAGGACGTGCCCAGCACGGTGACCAGCGACACCATGGCCAGCCCGATCATCAACGCCGAGGCGGTGGTGGCCGTGCGGCGGGGGTTGCGAACCGCGTTGAGTCGGGCCAGACGCCCGTTCAGGCGGAACAGGCGGGCCGCCGGCCATCCCAGCACCTGCGACATCGGACCGGCGACGGCAGGGCTGCAGATGTTGACGCCCACCAGCACCCCCAGGGCGCCGAAGCCGAGCAGCAGGACGAGCGCCGAGATGGACAGGTCCGACAGCAGACCCACGACCAGAAGCACCAGCCCGATCGCGCCGACCACCGACCCGATGATGATCGACCTGCGCTGGCTGTAGGGATCGATGTTGGCGTCGTCGGCCAGGGCCACCATGGGCGTCACCCGGCGCGCCCGCATCGCCGGCAATAGGGAGATGACCACCGTCAGGCCGACGCCGAGCGCCAGCGCGGCGATGATCGGGCTTGCGCCGACCACAAGTTCCGTCGGGGGAAGACTCGATCCTGCGGCCGAAAGGATGCCGGTGAGGGCCTCGGACACCCCGATGCCGAGGCCGAACCCGATCACGGCGGCCACCGCACCCATGACCAGCGCCTCGAACGCCACCGTCAGAGCCACCTGGCGCCGGTCGGCGCCCAGCACCCGCAGCAAGCCGAACTCCTTGATGCGCTGACCCGTGACCAGGGTGAAGGTGTTGTAGGTGATGAACGCCGAGATGACCAGCACGATGACCGCGAAGGCCAGCAGCGCGTTGCGGAAGACGTCCAGGAGATCGCTCATCTCCTGATCGCGGGCTTCGACCTGCTCCTGCTGCGAGAGGACTGCATACGCCGGACCCAGTTCGCGCTCGATCGACGCGGCCACCTCGTCGATCGAGGCGCCCGGCGACAGCCGGACATCGATGAGGTCGTACCCGCCGCCGTCGTGCAGGACGTCGCGGGCGGTGTCCATGTCCCAGGCGACCAGCTGGAACGGGGCCCGTAGATCGGGCTCCATGAAGTAGAAGACGCCGACCAGTTCGAAGCTATGCGTTCCGGTGGGGGTGGCGACCTGGTAGCGCTCACCGATCCGGAAGCCGAACGTGGCCGCAGTGTGTTGGTCCATGGCGAACTCGTCGGGCCCGGCCGGCCGGCGGCTGACCCCGTCGTCGAGCGGGAAGATCCGGCCCAGCGACTCGTCCTCCGGCCAGCCCATCCCGCCTTGCTGGGAGAGTTCGGGATCGATGGCCTCGCCGTCGGCGCCGATGGCCACGACGTTGAACTCCGACACCGCGCCGGCGGTCGTCTCCACACCGTCGATGGCCTCCAGCCGATCCTTCAACGAGGGGTCGAGCAACCGCAGGTCCTGCCACTGGTCGACGTTGCCCAGGGTCGACTGGGCGCGGACCGACAGGTCGACCTGGTCGTAGAGATCGCTGGCCAGATCGGAGAGGGCGGCCCGCAACCCGTCGGTGTTGATCAGCACGCCGACGGTGAGGGCCACCCCGATCACCACCGCCAGGGTGGTGAGCGCGAACCGGATCCGCGCGGCGGCAATGTTGCGGAGGCTGTAGCGCAGCAGCGTCATCGGTCCGCTACTTGGATGGTCTCGGAAACTCGGCCTCGGGGGGTGCCATCACTCTTCCAGTTCCTCCATGAACTTGAGGACTTCGTCCATGGTGGCGCCCTCGGGGATGCCCCGGATGAACTGGCCCACCTGCAGGATCTTCATATGGTCGAGGATGAGCTCGGCGCTGGGGTTGATCAGCTCGCCCCGGACAATGCCGTCGGAGAGGAACACCGTCCGGTCGGCGAAAGAGGCCGCCCGGGAGTCGTGGGTCACCATCGCGATGGTCTGGCCCAGATCGTCCACCGCCTGGCGCATGAACCGGAGAACGTCGGTGCCGGACCGGGAGTCGAGATTGCCGGTGGGCTCATCGGCGAAGATGATCTCCGGCCTGCTGGCTAGCGCCCTGGCCACCGCGACCCTCTGCTGCTGGCCGCCGGAAAGCTCACTGGGCCGGTGGCCCAAACGGTCGCCCAAGCCAACGGTGGCGACCACGCCGTCAACCCACTCCTGGTCGGGCTGGCGCCGTGCCAACTCGATGGGCAGGGTGATGTTCTCGATGGCGGTCAGCGTTGGCACGAGGTTGAACGCCTGGAAGATGAACCCCACCCGCTCGCGGCGCAGCCGGG
>VYCM01000036.1 GCA_009843915.1 Acidimicrobiaceae bacterium
TGGAGTTCCGCCCGGTGGGGCATCCCGGCCTGCAGACCCTGGGCGTGGTGCAGCTGTGCCGGGACCTCGACAGCCAGGTCGAGTGGTACACCGACGTGCTGGGCCAGCGGATCATCCTCGATGCCCGCAGCGACAACGACGGCCTCGTGTACCTGGCCGACCACACCTACGAGGGCCGCCAGTGCGTGAACGTGCTGGCCACCCCCAGCACCGAGGCCGAGCACGCCCTGATGGAGCGCCACGGCCCGGTGATATCCACCATCCTCTACCAGGCCGGCGACGTGGAGGCGGCTTGGCGCGACGCGGTGGCCGCCGGCTTCGGCGAGGTGGCCGCCCCCGCTCATGACGACCGCATCGGAGCCCGCACCGGATACCTGCGCGAGCCCAGCGGCAACCTCGTGCAGGTGCGCGAGCGGCTGGCTGCCTGAATGCGAATACGGGGGATCCACCACGCGGGACTGGTGGTCCGCGATCTTGATGCCGCCATTGCCTTCTACGGGGCGTTTCTCGACATGGAGGTCATCGGGCGCGACCGGTGGCGAGCCCCCGACCCCGACACCGACAGCGCGGTGGGGCTGGTCGGGTCCTCAGCCGACGGCGCGATGATGCGGGGCTCCAACAGCTACATCGAGCTGTGGCAGTACCACGCCCCCACTCGGGTCGGCGACGATCCCGCCGAGCGAGGCGCCCACGAGTTGGGGCTGCGCCATCTCGCTATCGAGGTCGACGACGTGCACGCCGCCCTCGACCGGTTCGTCGAGCTGGGAGGCACTCGCATGGGCGATCCTCTCCGCTTCGACCACGGCGGCGACGCGGTGTACTGCCGCGACCCCTTCGGCACCATCGTCGAGTTCATGTCGGTCGTCGGTACCCAGGACTCCCTCGACGACCTGTAGAGCGGTCGTCACTAGCAAGAGCGCCGCGACGGAGGAAGCAGCCGTGAACGAGCCCAACCCGCCGAGGGATGGCGCCATGCTGCTCGAGGATCCCGACTTCCTGGAGCACTGCTACCGCCGGGTTCTGGGCGAACTGGGATTCTCGACCGAGCACGCCGAGGTGGTGGCCCGCTGCGTGTCCGACGGTGACCGCAACGGCAAGCTCACCCAGGGCATGGGCGTGTTCGAGATCCCGGTGCTGCTGGCCCGAACCGGCACCATGGACGTCACCGCGGTTCCCAAGGTGGTCGACGAGGGACCGACCTGGCTGGTGATCGACGCCCGCCGGTCCTCGGGCCAGTGGGCCCTGACGATGGCCACCGAGGCGGCGGTCGCCAAGGCCCGCGAGCACGCCATCGCCATCACCTTCGTGCGCGACTTCAACGACGCGGGCGCCTTCGGCACCTACGTCCGGATGGCCGCTCGCGAGGGAATGATGGCCATCGCCACGAACAACAGCCTGCCTCTGGTCTCTCCCTGGGGCGGGATGGAGAACGTGCTGTCGGGGGCGCCGTTCGCAGCGGCCTCACCCGGCGGCGAACACCCGCCCATCGTCAGCGACATCCAGGCCATCGAGGTCCACGACGGCAACCTCAGCGAGGCCTACTTCCAGGGCGAGCGGCTGCCGGGGCCGTATCTCGTGGACCCCGACACCGGAGAGCTCACCGACGATCCCGCCCCGTACTTCAAGCAGATGGAGGACTACGGCCGGATATCGGACTGCGAGGCGCCGTCGGTGTTCGGCTCGCCCCGCCTGTACGCCTTCAACCTGTTCACCGAGATGCTGGCCGGGCTCATCAACCCCGGCGCTCGGCTGAGCCCCGAGACTGCGGGACCCCCGTCCTATTGGTTGGAGCCCCGCGACGAGGCTCTGACCGGCGGTGCCTGCATGATCGTTATCGATCCGTCCCACTGGATGCCGGCCGATGAGGCCGGCCGCAAGTCGGACCGGCTGGTCGAGGCAGTGAAGGGAGCCAAGCGACGCCCCGGAGTCGCCGAGATCTTCCTTCCGGGGGAGCGGGGCTGGAAGGCGATGGCCTCCAGCGGCCCGGTAGAGATCCTGCCCGCCCACTGGGAGTCGTTCGTGCAGATCATCGAGAGCGTGGGCCTCGATGTCGAGAGTCTGCGAGCCGAGTTCGCCGGCTAGCTCGGCAGCCGCTATGAAGGTCCTGTGGTGGACTTCCGTTTCGACCACGTCGGCTTCCTGAGCCCAGACGTTGACTACAGCTTCGGCGTGTACCGGGCGTTGGGCTGCGAGCTGACCGAGCGGACATATCGCCGCGGCGTCCACGATGTGGCCTACGGAGGCGCGGGCACCGATGTGCTGCTCGAGTTCCAGGGGCCGCCGCTGCTGGCTGAGTCCGAGGAGTATCTGGCCCGCCAACCTTGGAGCATCGAACGGGTGGCGCTGGTGTGCGACGACGTGGAGTCGGCCTACTCCCGCCTCATGGCCGCGGGGGTGGTGTCTGCCTGGGAGCCGGAGCCGTTCGTGGTCGACGGGGTGACTCTGGCCGTGGCCGCGGGGGTGTGGTCGCCCGAGGGGCTGATGATCGATCTGGTCGAGCACCGAGACGTGGCCGTTCCCCGGCCGGTCCGGAGTGCCCGCGACGACCTGGCCCTGCATCACGTGTGCTTCGTCACCCCGGACCTGGCCCGAGCGGAGGCGTTCTGGGTGGAGCACTTCGGGCTGGTCAAGACCTACGACTTCACGGCGCCGCTACCAGAAGGCGGCACGCAAGGGTTCGTGATGTTGAGCGACCCGTTCTTCGACGCCGACGGCCACGAGTTCAGCCTGGAGATCATCAGCGGCGCCTTCGACACCATCGACGGGCCGGTGTTCGAGCGGCGGGGAAGCTGCTACGACCACGTCTGCTTCACCACCGGTGACGTACCCGGCACCTGGCAGCGGGCCGTGGACCGGGGCGTGGAACCGCTGAGCGAGCCGGCCTACTACCCCGAGTATGACACCACCATCGCCTGGCTCTACGACGCCGACGGCACCCACATCGAGCTGATGGACCCCGTACCGGCTGATCTGATGGTGGACGCGCACCGCAGCGGACGCTGCGCCAACGGTTGGGTGGACGACTGGAACCGCGAGCCGGTGGTGCTCCCCCGACGGGGCGACACCGCCTTGCAGGTGCGCCGCCACGGGGACCGTTGATGCACGCCCGGATCTCACGACCACAAGGAGACTGCTCCACATGAAAGCAGCCATCTACGACGCACCCGGCCAGCCGCTGCGCATTGCCGACATCCCCGATCCCCGACCCGGGCCGGGTCAGGCGGTGATCAGGGTGTCGGCGTGCGGAGTGTGCGGCTCGGACCTGCACGCCACCACCCCCGAGGGCGACCTGGCCCGCCGGGGCGCGGTGCTGGGCCACGAGGTGACCGGCGAGATCGTCGAGATCGGCCCTGAACCGGTCGGCGACTGGACGGTGGGCGACCGGGTGTACGCGATACCGATCGGGTCGTGCGGTCGCTGTCCCTACTGCCTGCTCGACCGTCCCGAGGAATGCCCGGATCAGCTCACGTTCGGAGCGCTGGGTCCCGACGAGCCCGACGGCGCCTACGCCGAGTACCTGACGGTGTCGCTGTCGGACCTGCTGGCCGTTCCCGGCGGCATCTCGATGGACGTGGCCGCGCTGTGCGAGCCGCTGGCCACCGGGCTGGTGTGCGTGCGGCAGGCCTCGTTGGAAATCGGTGACCGGGTGCTGATCCTGGGAGGAGGCCCCATCGGTCAGGCCATCACCGTCTGGGCCCGGTTCTTCGGCGCTCGCCGGGTGGTGGTGTCCGAGCGCGTCGAGCACCGCCGGGAGCTGGCCCTGCGCCTAGGGGCAACCGACACCATCGACGCCAGCGGCGACACCGACGTGGCCGCCCGCTTCGCGGAGTTGACCGGGGGTGAGCCCGACGTGGTGATCGAGGCGGTGGGGCGGCCAGGGATGCTCAACGCGGCCATCGCCGCGGTCCGGCCCCAAGGGACGGTGGTAACCGGCGGCGTGTGCATGGAGCCGGACTCCTTCGACCACCTGCTCGCCTACTTCAAGGAGCCACAGGTCCGCACGGCCCGGGTCTACACCAAGGCCGACAACGAGTTCATCCTGGAGATGATCGAGACTGGCCGCATTGATCCCACGCCGATGATCTCGCATCGCATCGGGCTGGATGCACTGCCCGCCGCCTTCGAGGCACTGCGCCGACCCACCGACCAGTGCAAGGTGATGGTGATGCCGTAGTGGACCACCTTGTCCTGCCGAACGAGGCTCGCCAGCCATGACGGCAGAGCGAGGCTCCTCCGAGGGCCAATGGCTCACCTGGCTCGAGCGGATCACCGCCGAGGGCCCCAGCGCAGACCCGGAGGCGCTCGAGATCTGGGGCTACACCGATCGGCCGAGCTACGCCCCCGGCGAGACGGTCAGCCTGCACGTGTCCACCACCGCGCCGAGCTGGGGCTTCGAGGTATGGCGCGACGGGCACGCCTTCGAGAGGGTCCACGAGCAGCGCGGACTGGCCGGCGCTTGCCATCCGATCCCCGGTGACGTAGTTGCCTCCGGCTGCGGCTGGCCCCAGGGCGTCTCCTTCGAGATTCCGGCCGATTGGGCACCGGGCGGCTACATCGTCGTTCTGCGGGGCGAGCGGGACGGCCAACAGGTCACCCAGGACGCCTTCTTCGTGCTGCGGCCGGCGGTGCCCGGCCATCGTTCGAGGCTGGCCATGGTGGCGGCTACCTACACATGGCAGGAGTACAACGACTGGGGAGGCGGCTGCGGATACTTCTCCGACGAGTACGTCGACCACACCGCCGACCCGCTGGAGGTGCGCGAGAAGAGCTTCAAGCCCCGGTTGAGCTTCCACCGGCCGTGGTCGCGGGGCTTGATCCGCACGCCGGTAGGCGCACCCCGGCTGGCCCAGCCGCCGGTGCCGGTGGGCGCGGCGGTCGGCGTGCCCGCCGCGGACTGGGCCATCAGCAACGGCTACTCCGTGTGGACGGTGGCCGCCGGCTGGGCCCGCTACGACGCCCTGACTTTCCGCTGGCTGGAGGCCAACGGATACGAGCCTGAGCTGCTGTCGCAATGGGACCTCGACCGCGACCCCGGTGTGCTCGACGGCTACCGGGCGGTGGTCACCACCGGCCACGACGAGTACTGGACGGCCGGGGGCCGTGCAGTCCTGGACCAGTTCATCGAAGGCGGGGGCCGCTACGCCCGACTGGGCGGCAACATCGTGTGGCAGGTGCGCATGGAGGACGGCCTCCGCGCCCAGGTGTGCCACAAGTACGCGGCCCACGCCGACCCCGAGCGCCACAGCGACGA
>VYCM01000139.1 GCA_009843915.1 Acidimicrobiaceae bacterium
ACAGCGCGTCGACTATCCGCTGCCCGTTGAGCAGCCTCAGGACGCCCGAGCCAGAACCCTCTCCCATATTGTTAGTAACATTACCTTACAAACGTTCTTTGTCAACCGGCGTCCAGTTCCGAGCGGATCCGCTCGGCCTCAGCACTCCCGCTCTTGTTCGCTTCGCTCACGGGCCGCTCGGGCCACGGCCTCGCCCGTATGGGCCGGATACGCTCGCCAATCCGCTCGGCCTCTAGCGGTCCTCTTCGAAGTCCTCTTCCGGCCTCGGAGCGTGCTGCTCTGCGTGGAGCGCCCGGAAGGCGGCCTGCTCAGCCTCGGACAGCGTGGTGGCTGCATAGCCGCTGTCGTCGCGCAACCATGTGGTCTGCTGCGGGAACGGGATCTCGATGCCGGCCGCGTCGAAGGCCTCCTTGAGGCGCAGGCGGATCTCGCGCTCCACCGACCACTGCATCGACGGCTCGGTCTTGACCGCCAACCTGAGGCCGACACCCGACGCGCCCAGGCTCTGGATGCCGAAGACGGTCGGCGCCTCGGAGAGTTCGTCGCCGCCCCACTCCGGATCGTCCCAGAGCTCGTTGGCCACCTGCTGCATGATCCCCATGGCGACGCGGACGTCGGTGCCGTAGCCCACCTCGATGTCGACCACGGCCTTGGACCAGAGCTGCGAGTAGTTGCCCACCCGGGCGATCTCGCCGTTGGGGACGTGCCACACCGTGCCCCTGACGTCGCGGATGGTGGTCGACCGCAGCGACACCTCCTCGACCGTGCCCGAGGCGTAGCCGAGGTCGACGAAGTCGCCCACGCCGTAGTGGTCCTCGATCAGCATGAACAGGCCCGATAGGAAGTCCTTCACGATCGACTGGGCGCCGAAGCCCAGGGCTACGCCGCCGATGCCCGCGCCGGCGATCAGCGGCCCCAGGTTCACGCCGATCTCGCCCAGGATGATCAGCGCGGTGAAGCCCCAGACCAGAGACACGACAACACTTCGCAGCACGTGGCCCAGCGTCTCGGCCCGGGCCTCGGCCCTGGACCGCTCCGCCTCGTCGATCAGGGCCCGGCCGGGGCCCTTCTCCCGCAGCTTCTGCAGCCGCGAACTGCTCGGCGTGGCCGCGATCCGCTTGGTGAAGCGAACGATGGCCCGCTTGGCGACGCGAGCGATGAACCAGGCCACCAGCAGGATGAGCGCGATGCGGATGGGCCGGTCGAGCAGCCAGTCGGCCGCGGTGGCCAGCCCGTCGCTCTCGGTCCAGTTGTAGACCTGCTCGCAGACGAAGCCGCGGTTCGACGTGCCGCAGGCGTCTGCGAGTCCGGTGCTGGTGGATGTCTGGGCGAAGATGAGCATCGCAACACCTTACGGGACTAGGGCTGCATACGGCTTCGCTAGATTCCATCTTCTATGACGGCACTCAACGTCGCCGGAGGGCGTTACCGGCGGCGGGCCCGATTGCGGGTGGCTGCCGTGTCGGCCGCGGTGGCGGTGCTCGGCCCGGGTTGCAGCGGCGCCGCCGACGATGGTGATGGCGGAGACGTGGTGGTGATGGCTGCCTCGTCGCTCACCGACGTGATCGAGATCGTATTCGAGGGCCGTGAGGGCGTGACACCCGTGATCGCGGGAAGCTCTACGCTGGTGGCCCAGCTCGCCGCCGGTGCCGGCGCCGACGTGCTGATCACCGCCAATTCGGCCACCATGGAGCAGGCCGTGTCGGACGGGTCGGTACACGGAGAGCCCGTGCTGATCGCGCTCAACGCGCTCGTGCTGGCAACTCCTGCCGGCAATCCGGGCGGCGTCACCGCGCTAGCCGACCTGGGCCGGGAAGACCTTCTGATCGGCCTGTGCGCCCCAGAGGTCCCCTGCGGCGAGCTGGCCCGACAGGCGCTCGACGCAGCCGGCATCGAGCTCTCCGCCGACACGCTGGAGCTCAACGTGCGCGCCCTGGCTTCCAAGCTGTCCCTGGGCGAACTCGATGCCGGACTCGTGTACGCAACCGACGCCAGAATGGCCGGACTCGCCACGGTCGACGCACCGGAACTGAGCGACCACCTGACCGGCTACTACATTGCCTCGGTGTCGGCAGAACCCCCGCCGCAGGTGCAGGCGGTGATCGACGACTTCGCGATGGGCGGCAGCGTCGGCGCCAAGGCCCTCTACGCATACGGCTTCCTGGGATCGGACAGCCGGCCCGTATCGGCGGTGCCACCATGAGACGACCTCGACGTTCCCACCACATGCAAGCGCTGACGGCCGCCAGTCATTCTGGCGACGCCGTCGAGCGTGGTCCGGCCCGGCCTGCCGGCCAGCTGCCCGCGACCCTGACGGTCGTGGGGTTCGTGGCTCTCGGCTTGCTGGCCCTTCCCATTGTCGGGCTGCTGCAGCGGGCGCCGTGGACGGCGCTGCCCTCACTGCTGGGAGAGTCCGCGGTGCTGGAGGCGCTGCGGGTGTCGCTGGTGGTGAGCGTTTCGGCCGCCGCGGCGTGCGTGGTGCTAGGCCTGCCCCTGGCAATCGTGCTGGCCCGCCGCCGACTGCGGTTCCCCCGGATCGTCAGGGCCGTGGTGATGCTGCCCATGGTGCTGCCGCCCGTGGTGGCCGGCACCGCCCTGCTGTTCGCGCTGGGCCGCCGGGGCCTGGTGGGCCAGTGGCTCGAGGAATGGTTCGGGGTGAGCCTGCCGTTCACGACGGCCGGGTCCGTGGTGGCGGCCGCGTTCGTGGCCCTCCCCTTCTTCGTGGTGACCGTCGAGGCCGCCCTGCGCCAAGCGGGCGACGAGCTCGACGAGGCCGCGGCCACCCTCGGCGCGGGTGCCTGGGCCACCCTGGCCCACGTCACGCTGCCCACGATCCGTCCTGCGCTGGCGGCCGGCACCGCGCTGGCGTGGGCGAGGGCTCTGGGCGAGTTCGGGGCCACGCTCACGTTCGCAGGCAACTTCCCCGGCCGGACCCGCACCCTGCCGCTGGAGACCTACCTGGCCCTGGAGCGCAACCCGGAGGCGGCGGTGGCCATCAGCCTGGTGCTGATGGCGGTGGCTCTGGCCGTGCTGGTCACCCTCCGCGACCGGTGGATGCCGAGATGACGGTCTCGTTCGACGGCCGGGTAGCCCGTTCGGGCTGGACGCTGAGGGTGGACGGGCTCGACATCGATGAGGGGGTCACCGCAGTAATCGGGGCCAACGGCACGGGCAAGACGACGCTGGGCCGGGCCGTGGCCGGGCTAGACCGCCTGGCCGATGGTCGCCTGGAGATCGCCGGTTCCGTGGCCGACGACCCGGCGGCCAGCGTGTTCGTTCCCGCTCACCGGCGCCGGGTGGCCATGGTGTTCCAGGACCTTCGGCTCTTCGGCCATCTCAGAGTGATCGACAACGTGGCCTTCGGGCTGCGCCGAGCGGGAGCGGACCGGGCCGGCGCCCGACGGCAGGCTGGGGCCCTGCTGGAACGGGTCGGCGTGGACTCCGCAGCGTGGCCGAGGCGACCGGCTGCACTGTCGGGCGGGCAGCGCCAGCGAGTGGCCATCGCCCGGGCTCTGGCGCCCGAACCCGAGGTGCTGATCGTGGACGAGCCGCTGGCCTCGGTGGACTCCTCGGGCCGCGCCCAACTGCGCTCCCTGCTCGGCGACTCGCCGGCCCGCCATGTGATCCTCATCACCCACGACCCGGTGGACGTGGCCACGCTGGCGGAGCGGGTGGTGGTGCTCGACGGCGGTGCCGTCGCCAGCCGGGGCTCGGCCGCGGAGGTGACGGCCTCACCGGGCTGCGAGTGGGCAGCCACCTTCCTGGGCGCCAACGTGGTCCCCGGCCGGGCGCACGGCACGTCGGTGACCACCGAGGGCGGCCTAGTGCTCGCCGTGGCCGAAGAAGCAGCCGGGGCCGTCTACGTGACCTTCCCCGCCCATGCGGTGACCCTGCACCGCGACCGGCCCGCGGGCAGCGCCCGCAACGCCTGGCAGGCCGAGCTGCGCAGGGTCGACGTCGACGGGGAGCGGGCCCGGGTGCACCTGGGCGGACCGGTCGCAGTGAAGGCTGACGTCACCAGGCGTTCCGCCGATGAACTCGACCTGCGGCCGGGCCTCACGATCTGGGCCTCCCTCAAGGCCACCGAGGTCACCGTCGTCACGTGACGCGTCGTGCGGTGGCGGTGATGCGCACCTCCTCCCCCCGGTAGTGCGCACCACCGCCCCGCTAGGTGACCGAATGCCCACGCGGCTTCGGTCAAGGAAGGACAACCGGATCCATGTTCGCGCACTCTGGGCCCGGCGACAACCCGAACGCATCGCGGCCCGCCGCGTCAGGACCCGGACAGCTCCTCGAGCGGCACCAGGCGGCACGAGATCTCGGGCGGCGCGTCGGGCTGGACGAAGCGCAGGCCCATCACGCCATGGTCCCGGTCGCCGGGGTCTATCCAGTTGGCGACACCCGGATCGGCGCCGGCCACCACGATCCGCACCCTGCCGTCAGATGTGCGTGTCGCGTTCTCGCTGTCCACGTAGCCACGGCCCCGGAAGTAGTCGGCGAGGTTCTCCATCCAGTGGTTGCACAGCTGGAAGTTCCAGTGCTGGCAGTGAGGCTCGGCGAACTCCACCACCAGCGCGGTGCCCGGCTCCAGCCGCCAGTAGCCGAACTCGAAGCGGCGGTCGTCGGGCGACCCTCCGATGCGCTCGTACCACTCCTTGGTGTACTCCAGCTGGTTCTCGCGGGTCAGCAGGTCGCGGGTCCACCCGCCGTAGTCGCTGAGCAGTCCCAGCACCAACTGAGCGGCCACGGCCAGCCGAACCGCCATGTCGTCGGGCTCCGGCGTGGCCGGGCGGGGATGCTCGTCGAGGCAGCTGATCTCCAGCCGGGGCGGCGACTCGGAGCCACGGTCGGCGTAGACGACCCGGCCCATCAGCTCGCGGGTCTGCGGCGTCATCGGGAACCACACCTCGTCCGGGCCGGGATCGTCGACCGACATCACGAAGTCCACGGCTCCGTCGGCCGCGGCCAGCTCGGCCAGCACGAAGCTGTGGGGGGTCAGCGCCATGTTCGGATTGAAGCCGGGGAGGAAGTCCTCGGCTCCCAGGCCGACATCGAACGCGCCGACATCGGCGGGGATGGGCGGGCTCCACGCCGACAGGTGGGTGTAGGCGCTGCCGAGCGTGCCCGTGACCCGGTAGCGGTAGCGGGCGTCCACGGGCTGGACGATGTGGTCCTGGTTGGGCGACTGCACGCCCTGCCCGCCCCTCAGCGGGGGCGGGATGAGCCGGATCGGCCGGGGGCGGCTACCGG
>VYCM01000035.1 GCA_009843915.1 Acidimicrobiaceae bacterium
GTGCCGTCGGTGCGGATGGCGCAGGAGTGGCTAGAGCCCACGGACAGGTCGAGGAAGCTCCCGGAGGGCTCGGGGCCCCAGGCTTCTCCCCGGGATCCCCAGCATTCGATGGTGCCGTCGGCGCGCAGCCCGCAGGCGCGGCGGTTGCCGACCGCCAGCACGGTGAGGGGCTCGTCGAGTCCGCCGGCTCCTCCCAGCACGAGGACGGGGGAACTGTCGCTCGACGCTTGGAGGTTGCTCCAGCACAGCGCCATGCCGTCGGCGTCCAATACGCAGGCTTGGCTGCCCCCGGCGTGGACCGCTCGGATCGCTCCGGGATCCCGTCCAAGGGGACGATTGTGGGAGGCGACGATGCGCTCAAGGACCGCCTGTACCTGATCCGTTGAGCCGGGAGGACCGACGCCCCAGCATTCGACGGCGCCATTGGGGCGCAAGCCGCACGAGAGGCTGGTGCCCGCCGTGATCTGTGCGAACTGCCCGCCGGGGGCGTCGGCCTGGCCGTAGCTGTTCTGACCCCAGCATTCGACGGTGCCGGCTGTCCTGATCGCGCAGCCGTGCTCGCCGCCGGTCGCCACTGCGCCGAACGCGCCGGATGGTGCATCCAGCCTGGTGGCGAAGCGCCGGCCCCAGCACTGGATGTTGCCGTCGAGCCGCACCGCGCAGGAGTGGTCCCATCCGGTGGACACCGACCGGAACCGGCCTTCGGGCGGGTCGGTCTGACCCCAGTGGTTGGCGCCCCAGCAGTCGAGCGTCCCGTCCGTGCGCACCCCACAGGAATGACGTCCGCCGGTGTCGATCATGTTGTACCGGCCGCCCGGAGCGTTCCCTTCGTCGGTGAAGCTGCGACCCCAGCACTCAGCGGTGCCGTCGCTGCGCAGGCCGCAGGACTGGTCGCCACCCGCCGAGATCAACACGAACGGCCCGGCTGGGGCGTCGGTCTGGCCCCAATGGTTGTCGCCCCAGCATCGGACCCCTCCGGTGCCGCGCAGTACGCAGGAGTGCCCGAAACCGGCCGCGACCGCGATGTAATGGCCGCCGGGCGCGGTGACCGCCTCAGTCTTGGCGCTGCCCCAGCATTGGATGTCGCCGTCGACCCGCACCGCACAGGAATGGCTGTCGCCCACGGTTATCGCCACGTACTGCCCGCCGGGGGCGCGCAGCAGCTCAAGGAAGTCCAGGCCCCAGCACTCGATGGAGCCGTCAACCCGCAGCCCGCAAGTGTGCCGCCGGCCGGCGGACAGGGCGGTGAAGGTGCCGGCGGGCGCGTCGATCTGGTCGCTGTTGTTGGCGCCCCAGCACACGACCGTGCCGTTGGTGCGCAGCGCGCAGGTGTGGCGGCTGCCTGCGGCCGCCGTTGCGAACCGACCCGGGCCGAGGTGCTCCGGATGGTGCGGCCCGTCGCCGGACTCGATGGGGTCGCCCGCTTCGGCACCGGGGGGATCCGACTCTGCGGTGCCCTCATTCGAGCACGCGGTGGCCACCAGCACGAGCACGCACGCGACGACAGCTGCCGTTCGCAGCCCCACGACAGGACCGTAGCCGGGAGCGCCGCCGCGGACCGTCGGGGCGGCGCCGGGAGGGGGTCAGGCGTCGGGGAGCACGGCGATGCTGGAGAAGCACATCTCGTCGACGGTGCCCTCGTTCCAGGTGATGTAGCGGGGCTCGGGCATGAACAGCAGGGTGCGGTCCCACCAGCACTCGAAGCGCAGCATGTCGCCCCGCTCGATGCGGATCTTCTCCACCGGCTCGTAGTTGAGCTGCCACTCGAAGTCCCACACCGGGATGTCGAGCAGGATCCGCTCCTCGGGCGTGTCGGGATGCAGCGTCATCCGGTAGGCCGCGCCGAACTCGTGCATGTGGCCGAGCACGGTGTGGATGGTGCCGGTGTCGCGCGCCGGCAGGTCGCAGGAGCTGTAGCCGATGCTGCCGTCGAGGTCGTCGTAGTCGTCGACGGTGCCGCCGCACTGCGCCAGAAGCAGGCCGGGGATGAGCGGGGCGAATTCGTCGTACTTCTCGCCGATCTCGGCCAGCACGTTCGACCGCTCGCACAGGTTGACATAGCCGTCGATGGTGGCCGCCCGCTCGGCCGCGACGGCAGCCTCCTCGGGCGTGCAGGGCACCTCGGCCGGGGTGAGGTAGCTGTCGCCGGTGATGTGGGTCATGCCTGCGGCGACCTCGGTGGCCGTGGCGGTGTCGAGGATGATCCAGGAGCCGTCGGCCGGGGTCTCGTGGTCGTAGTGGTAGTGGATCTGGTTGACGATCATGTCGCCGGGCCAGAGGTAGAGGCCGTACCCGTCGGGGTAGATGGTGGGCGACTGGCCCGGCGCCCAGCCCTGGATCGAGTACACGCCCTGGCTCTGGAGTCCGGACAGCCCGAAGCACGTCCAGCCCGGCTCGTCGGAGAAGCCCTCGGCCGCCTCGATGCGGTCCTCGGCCGCGATCCTGGCCGCGACCTCTTCTGCGGCCGCGGCTGGGACCCGGTACACGATGGCGTGGTGCACCACCTCCACCTGGTCGGGCCGGAACTCGAAACCCTTGACCCAGTTGCCGTCGCCTTCGGGGTCGGCCACCTGGTGGACCTGGCACCGGTAGTCGTCCTTCTTGACGGGCCAGCCGTCGGGGCGTGAGTAGCCGGTGTACAGGCCGTCGCGGGGTCCGATCTTCTGGTCCTCCTCCACCGGGAGGATGGCCTGGACGCTGGCCACCAGCGGCGTGTCGGGACGCACGTCGAGGCCGCCGCCGGCGTCGGCCCACGCCTTGATGGCTGCGATCTCGCCGTCGCTGAGCGACCAGTCGTGCACGAACTCCGGGCTCAGGTCCGAGGGGAGCCACGGCGGCATGAAGCCGATGCCGGTGACGAAGGCGATGTCGTCGGCGATGGCGGCCGCGTCGCCGGCGGTGTCGAGGGCGAGGGTGCTCCAGGCCGGGCCTCCGGTGGTGTGGCAGCTCACGCAGCGGGTCTCGAGGATGGGCTGCACCGTGGCCGCGAACCGGCCGCTGGCGAACTCGGTCACCGGGATCTCGCGGCGCAGGTCGCCGGTCGGCTCCGAGCCGAACTCGACCCGGTCGGCGACCAGCTCGAAGGTCAGGATCACCTCGTCGGAGGTGTGGACTAGGCGGGCGATGTTGATGGGACCGACGCCGTAGTGGCTGGTCAGCGCGGTGGTCGACATCGTCGCGACAAGGGCGTCTGGAGTGACGGTGACGGTGCCGGCGAAGGTCTCGGTGCGGGTGGTCTCTTTGACGGTCAGTTCGCCGGTGATGGCGATCTCGTAGGACAGGCCGTCGGCGAAATCGGCGTCGAGGCCCTCGATCTGCGAAGGCCGGAACCGCACGAAGGGCCAGTGGCTCGACTCCAGGTAGTCGTGGCGGATGCGCTTGTCCCGCAGGGCGGAGTCGGACTGGAACATCTCCACGTTGACCACGATCTCACCGACCCGGCTGGCGGCGAGATCGACGAGGTTCACCGCGATCTCGCCGGCCATGACGGATGTGGTGCCCACCGTGGTGCGTGACAGCCCGCCGAGGCGTTCCTCGATGTGGTAACTGGCCCGGGATCCGCTCCCGGGCACTATCCGGTACAGCCGCTCGGTCTCGACGTCGAAGTCCTCGGGATCCTCCACGTCGACGACCGGGGGAGCGACCACCTCGCCCCCGGTCACCAGGTCTCCATGGTCGACATCTCCGTCCACCGCAAGGTCGACGGCATCCACGGCGACATCTACGGCGGTCTCCACGGTGCCAAGCCACTGGCCCCGGGTCAAGAACGCGGCCACTCCCAGCACCAGCACCGCCAAGATCGCGATACGGCCGGGGTCAAGCCTCCGCCACCAGGACACGCCTCAGTATGCCCCGACCCCCACGCCCAGGCCCAAGGGAATTGGCAGCGTGGTGCACGGATGGCGTGCATTGTGCTGCCAATTCGGGTGGTCAGTTGGTGTAGGTCACTCCCTCGGGCGGAGCCCGCAGGGTTCCCCAGCATTCGACGGTGTCGTCGGGGGAGCGAAGGCCGCAGGCGTAGCCCCGGCCCACCTCGATTCCGGCAAACGGTCCCGCTGGGGAAGTCTCGCTCCACCCCCAGCATTCGACAGCGCCGTCGCTTCTGAGTCCGCACGAATGCTCGGAAGCCGAGATGGCCTTGAAGGTTCCACCGGGTGCGCCAGTCTGGCCGTGGGAGTTCGATCCCCAGCACACGGCGCCGCCGGCCCGCAATCCGCAGGTGTGGCTCTCGCCCGCTGCCAGATTGCTGAAGGATCCTTCGGGAGGGTTCAGCCTCCCTGCGTCGGAGTTGCCCCAACACTCAGCCATGCCGTCGCGGAGGATGCCGCAGGTATGAGAGCCGCCCGCCGCGACTGCGATGAAGCTGCGATCAGGTACGTTGGTCTGGCCGTGGGAGTTCGATCCCCAGCACACGGCGGTGCCGTCGGGTCGCAATCCGCAGGCGTGACCGATGTTGGCCGTTACCGCGTTGAACGGTCCATCAGGTGCGTTGAGCACTCCGAAGCGGTCGTAGCCCCAGCACTCGACGGTCCCCGTTGAGCGCAGGCCGCAAGCAAAGTAGTTGCCTGTCCCTACGGCGTCGAAGCGTCCGCCGGGAGCGTCCATCTGCCCCACCAGGTCCGAGCCCCAGCACTCGATGGTGCCGTCGGCGCTCAGCCCGCAGGTGTGGTCGCCGCCGGCTGCGAGCGAGGAGAACGATCCGCCCGGTGCGTCAGCTCCAGCCCCGAAGCGCCGTCCCCAGCATTGGATGTCCCCGTCGGTGCTCAGCCCGCAGGTGTGCTCCCCGCCGGCCGACACCATCTGGAATCGGCCATTGGGCGGAGCGGCCTTGCCGAAGGCGTTGGAACCCCAGCACTCGACGGACTCATCGATGCCGACCGCGCAAGAGTGCTCGATGCTGGCGGAAATGCCGCGGTACTGCCCGCTGGGAGCGTCCAGAACGTCGCCGAAGGGGTTGCCCCAGCATTCGATGGTGCCGGCGGTGCGGATGCCGCAGACGTGCGAGAGCCCAGCCGAAACGGCCGTGAAGGCTCCGCCGGGCGCCCAGGTGGAACCATTGTCGTCGAGTCCCCAACATTGAACAGTTCCGCCGTCGCGCAGTACGCAGGCATGACTGCCGGCCGTGTCCACCGCCGCGAAGTGCCCGCCCGGCGGAGTGAGTTCCTTCGCGTAGTCGCCACCCCAGCATTCGATGTCGCCGTCGATGCGCCGTGCGCATGTGTGGTAGCGACCGGCCGAGATGTCCGTGAAGTGCCCGTCGGGCGGGTCGGTTGTGCCTAGGTTGTCCCAGCCCCAGCACTCGATGGTGCCGTCGACGGTGATGGCGCAGTTGTGCTCGTACCCGGCCGCGATGGTTGAGAACTGTCCCGCGGGAGCGTCCAGCACACCGTCGCGGTTCGGCCCCCAGCAGGCGACGGTTCCGTCGGCGCGAATCGCACAAGCGTGCCAGTACCCGGCCGCCACCGCCGTGAATTTCCCCTCGACCGGTGCGGGTGGAGAGGTGCTCGGTGCTTCGGCACTAGAGCGGTCGTCGGTGGAGGCTGCCTCGGCGTGATCGCCTTCTCCAGCCGGGCCATCGGGCGCGGACGGCTCATCCGAGCACGCCGTAGCCGCCAGCACGGCCACCACTAAGAGACAGGCGAGTCGCATCGGTGGTGGTGCCTAGTATCGCGCCGTGGCTGAGTTCTTCACCGAGATTCCCGAGCCGATCCGCTACGCCGGGCCGGACAGCGACGATCCGCTCACGTTCCGCTGGTACGACGCCGACCGGGTGGTGGGGGAGCGCACCATGGCCGAGCATCTCCGCATCGCGGTGTGCTACTGGCACTCGTTCAACTGGCCGGGCAACGACGTGTTCGGCGACGGCGGCTTCGACCGGCCCTGGCTGGACCCGGTGCTGGACCCGATGGACGCGGCCCATACCAAGATGGCGGCCGCGTTCGAGTTCTTCGAGAAGCTGGGCGTGCCGTTCTTCTGCTTCCACGACCACGACATCGCCCCCGAGGGATCCTCGTTCGCCGAGGAGAGCGCCAATCTCGGGGCCATGGTGGACGAGGCGGCGGCCCACATGGAGCGCACCGGGGTGCGGCTGCTGTGGGGCACGGCCCGGCTGTTCTGGCACCCCCGCTACATGGCCGGCGCGGCCACCAACCCCGATCCCGAGGTGTTCGCCCGGGCCGCGGCCCAGGTCCGCAACTGCCTGGAGGCCACCCACCGGCTCGGCGGAGCCAACTACGTGCTGTGGGGCGGCCGGGAGGGCTACGACACGCTGCTCAACACCGAGGTGGGCCGCGAGCTCGACCAGCTCGGGCGGTTCCTGAACCTGGTGGTGGAGCACAAGCACGCCATCGGATTCGACGGGACCATCCTCATCGAGCCCAAGCCCCAGGAGCCGGTCAAGCACCAGTACGACCACGATAGCCAGACGGTTCACGCCTTCCTGCAGCGCCACGGGCTCGCCGACGAGGTGAAGGTCAACATCGAGGTCAACCACGCCACCCTGTCGGGCCACGACTTCGCTCACGAGGTGGCGGTGGCCGCGGCGGCGGGGATCTTCGGATCAGTGGACGCCAACCGGGGCGACGACCGGCTGGGCTGGGACACCGACCAGTTCCCCAACTCGGTGGACCAGATGGCGCTCGGCGTCTACGAGATCCTGCGAGCCGGCGGGTTCACCACCGGGGGGTTCAACTTCGACACCAAGCTGCGCCGCCAGTCGATCGACCGCACCGACCTGTTCCACGGCCACATAGGGGGGATAGACACCCTGGCCCGGTCGCTGCTGGTGGCCGACGCCATGCTGTCCGACAGCGCGTTGGAGGATCTGCGGTCCTCCCGTTACGGAGGCTGGGACACCGAGCTGGGACAGGCGATCATGTCGGGGCAGAGGTCGCTGGCCGACCTGCACGGTCTGGTGGCCGGCGGCGAGATCGATCCCGCGCCCCGCTCAGGGCGCCAGGAGGCTCTGGAGAACCTGGTCAACCGCTACATCGAGCGGGTCCGCTGACCGCCGGTGGATCGCCGGCGGGCGACTGCTGAGGGCCGGTCATTCCAGCGGGAAGGGCAGCTGAAGCCACCAGGGGCGGTCGATGGGATCGATGCGGCTCACCCACTTGACCCACCAGAAGCCCCGCCGTCCCGGCGCCACCAGCCGGACGGGCGCCCCGTGGCCACGGCGCAGGGACTCGCCGTTGTAGCCGACGGCCAGGTACAGGTTGGCTGCGTCGCGGGCCGGGAACAGGCGGCTGTAGCCGGTCAGCGATGTGACTTCGAGAGTGGGCTCGTCCACCGGCGGCATCAGCTCCGTGAGCGGCACCGCGTCCCATGACTGGCGACTCCACCACCCGCCGGTGCAGTCGAGATCGGCCTCGATGGGGGCCGCTCGGATTTGCAGATCCTCCAGCGAGACGGTCTGGCCGGCGACCGTCAGGTCCCATCCCGAGGCAGGCACCCGGGGTGAGCGGTCGTTGAGCCACATGGTGGTCGGCATCTCTGCCGGGTTGAACGAGGCGATCTCGTGGGAGCCGGTGAAGCGCCGGTTGTCGCCGACCACGAGTTGCTGGACCCCGTAGGCGATGCCGGCCGCTGCGACCGCCGCGCTACCGCCGATGAGGGTCCGGCGGTCGAGGTCGGCCATGCGGGGACGGCCGGGCCGGCTGGCGATGTGCCAGATCACCAGCGGGGCCAGCAGCGCGGCCAGCAGGAAATGGGTCCACAGCGCCGACCAGTAGCCCACCCCGTGCCACAGCCCGGTGGCGTGCAGGATCCCTAGGACGACCGTGGCTGTGACCAGTACGCCCAGCAGAATCGACAGCCACCGGGTGACTCGTCGCCGCTTCAACCCAGTCCGCACCGAGCCTCTGAGCTTGGCCGGTGCGAGAGCCAGGAGGCTCAGGCCGGCCAGGGCGTGGAGGATCGTCACCCAGCGGGCCCAGCCCGTGCCCACGCCCCAGGACACGAGCCCGCTCACTGCGGCCACCGTCACGGACACCCCCAGCAGCAGATCCACTCGCCGCGGCGTCAGCCGGGCATAGGGTGCCGCGGCGGCTCGCAGTGCCTTGAGGCGGCTGAAGTCGTTCAGCTCGCCCATCGACGGTGCCGGCTAGCTGGGCCCCAGGACGGCGTCGGCGATGCGGTCCTCGCAGGTCGCCTGATCCCACCAGGAGAGCTGGAGCTGCTTGGCTCGGCGGAAGTAGAGCTGGATGTCGTACTCCACAGTGAAGCCGATGCCGCCGAACACCTGCTGGCACATGGCGGTGACTTCCCGGTAGGTGCGGCAGGCGAACAGCTTGGCCATGGGTGCCAGTTGATCAGTGGAACGGCCCGTGTTGTGGGCCCAGGCCGCCTCGTACACCAGCAGCTGGGCCCCGTCGAGGGCGGTGCGGGCGTCGGCCAGGTAGTGAGAGATGGCCTGGAACTCGGCTAGGGCCTTGTTGAACTGGCGCCTCTCCTTGGCGTACTCGACGGTCATCTCCAGGGCGGCCGAGGCGCCGCCGACGGCCTGGGCCGCGGCCAGGATCGCGCCGGCGTGCATGGCGCGCTGCCAGGCCTCCCAGCCGGCTCCCACCGGAGCGTCGGCGCGGCCCAAGCGGGCGCCGGCGGGAACGGGCACGCCGTCGAGGGTGGCCAGGTACTGGGTGTCCGACGAGATCGACATCCGCTGATCGAGGTTCAGGCCCGGCGCTTCCGTCTCCACCACGAACAGGTCGATGTCGGTGTCACGGTCGCCGCTGCGGGCAAGCACGACGATGAGATCGGCGGCTGCCGCGAATTGGACGTGCTCCTTGGAGCCGTCCAGCACGAAGCCGTCGCCGTTGGCGCGGGCGGCCAACTGCACGCCGCGGGGCTTGTAGCCCGCGCCCGGCTCCAACCATCCGACGGTGGCGATGGTCTCGCCCGATGCGATACCGCCCAACAGCTCGGCCTGCTGGGCCGTCGTGCCGGCCTGTGCGATGGCGCTGGCGGACAGCACGCAGCTGACGAAGTGGGGCAGCGGGGCCAGCGAGCGCCCCAGTTCCTCGTAGAGCACGACCCCGTCGAGGAGGCTCATGCCCGACCCGCCGACGCTCTCCGGGACCATGAGGCCGCACAGGCCGAGCTCACCGAACCGCTGCCAGAGCTCCCGGTGAATGCCGTCGGGGTCGTCCTCGAGTTCCCGCACACGCTCCAGTGGCGAGAGTTCGCTGCACAGGCCCCGCACCATGTCGCGCAGCATCTCCTGTTCCTGGGTGAAGTCGAGGTCGAGCATCAGCGCCTCCCGCAAGCCTGGTCGAAGGACGCGAACATCACGGGCTCCAGTCCTCGCCGCGGCGCTGCCACGGATTGTCGGCCGCCGACATCGGCAGGGCCACCTTGGCCTTCCCGGTCGTGCAGACGCGGTCGCCGGCCCGCAGCACCAGGTCCAGCTCGGCCCACCCGCAGCCGGAGTCGTCGACGGGCACAGCCGTGACCACCGACGAGATGGTCATGGTGTCGCCGGGGAAGACCGGATCCTGCATACGGAACGAGACCCGTCCCAGCCGTCCCCGGGGCCCGGTCCAGTCGGTGACGGCCCGCTCGATCCAGGCGAGCTGGTTGGGCGTGTTCAGGAAGATGTCGCGGGTTCCGTTGCGCTCGGTGGCGAAGTGATAGTCGTGGTGCATGGGCCGCCAGTCGCGGCTGGCCAGCGCACCCAGAACGACGGTGGTGGCGGTCACGTCGTGGACGAGGTCGGGCGGTGCGTCGCCCACCGACACTTGGTCGTGGGTGGGGTCCGGCTTGGCCTCGGGCCGGGGCGCGTCCGTCTCGGAGCCGGACGCCGGCTCGCCGGTGGCCTTCGACGGCGCAGCGGCGGGACGGTCGGCGCGGCGGTAGCCGAAGCCGGTGTAGGACTCAACGCCCACGAGGGTGCCGCCTTGGTTGTGGTACTCGATGTCGATCACCCAGAAGTGCCCGGTGCCCAGCCAGGTGGTTTTGGGGCCGCTCAGCGACTTCACGACCTGGCGATGGCTGATCACGTCGCCGGGGCGCACCGGATCATGGAACACGACCGTGTTGTCGCTCATGATCCCCTCGGGAAGCCCTAGGCGGTCCTTGAGGTCGAAGTGCGACTGCATGGGACGCTGCTCGGCAGTCGCCCCGGGCGACCAGCGGTGGGGGCGCAGCCATAGCGACAGGGTGCTGAGGGGCAGGATCTTCCCGCCGGTGAGCATCCCGGCCACGCCGTCGTCCCAGTACAGCGGGTTGCCGTTCTCGGTGGCGGCCAGCGTGTTCCAGCCGTAGCCCAACTCGGCCGAGAAGTCGGCGGTGTCGGGGTACTGGGGGCGCCCGATCAGCTCGGCTATGTCGGCCGGCACGGTCTGGTCGATGTCGGTGGTCATGCGATCACTCCTGCGGCTGCCATCTCCGCGATGCGGGATTCGTCGTAGCCGGCCTCGGCCAGCAGCTCGGCTGTGTGGGTGAGGGTCAGGTCGGGCAGATCGCAGGGCGAGCCGGCAGGTTCGGCACCGGCCCAGACCGGAGCAATCTGCTCAATGGTGCCCTCGGTGGGATGCTCGGCCTTCACGACCACTCCACGGGCCCGGTACTGCTCGTCGGCCACCGCCTCCGACACGCTGTTCACCGGGGCCACGCAGCAGTCGGCGGGGCCGAGCCGCCGCACCCACTCGTCGCGGTCGGCCGACACCAGCACGGCCGCGATGGCTGCCCGGATCTCGTCCTGGGCGGCGTCGTCGGTCTGGGCGTCGATGTAGCGCTCCAGGCCCAACTCCCGGCAAAGATTCGCCCAGAAGGCATGCTCGATGGCGGCCACCGACAGGTGCCGGCCGTCAGCGCAGGCGTAGACGCCGTAGCACGCGTAGCGGCCGGTGAGGATGTAGTGGCCGGGGCCGGGCTCGGCCCCGGTGGCCAGGTGCTCGTCGGCGTATAGCGACATCATCCCGATCGCGCCGTCGGCCACTGACACGTCGAGGTACTCGCCACGTCCGGTCTGGTCGCGGCGCAACAGAGCGGCCAGCATTGCCATGGCGGCGTGCATACCGCCCGCGGCGATGTCGGCCACGGTGGCGCCGGGCAGCGCAGGCGTGCCGTCGGCGTCGCGGCCGCTGCAGTGCACGTAGCCCGACACGGCCAAGTAGTTGAGGTCGTGGCCGGCCCAGTGCCGGCGGGGGCCGGTCTGGCCGTAGCCGCTGGTGGAGCAGTAGACGACCCGCTCGTTGAGGGCCCGGACGGCCTCGTACCCGACGCCGAGACGGTCGGCCACGCCCGGCCGGAAGCTCTCGACCACCACATCGGCGTCCCGGGTCAGCGCCAGGAAGGCGTCGCGTCCCTCGTCGCTCTTGAGGTCGAACAGCGCGCGGCGCATGCCGCGGTAGCCGCTGTAGGCGTAAGGGGGAGGCACGACCGCGACGGTGGCGTGGCGGGGCACGGGGCCGACCTTGACCACGTCCGCCCCGTAGTCGGCCAGCAGCCGGGTGGCCCGGGCCGCCGGACCTACCGGAGCCAGATCGATCACCCGGACTCCTGCCAGCGCGGCGGTGCGCTCCGAGGTCTGAGATCCTGGCGTCACAGCGTCACGTCTAGAAGTTCTTGGGGAGCCCGAGACCCCGGCGGGCGATGATGTTCTTCTGGATCTCCGAGGAGCCTCCGCCGATGGTGTCGATCACGGTGAAGCGGTAGGTCGACTCGGAGCGGCCGTCCATGGGGGCGTCGGAGGTGTGGACCCGGAGCTGCGCCCCGGGCCCGGCGATGTCCATGGACGCGTCGGCCAGGCGCTTGGACAGCTCGGTGGCGTAGAGCTTGTACTCCGAGGCGGCCACCGTCGGGGGCTGGAAGCCCTCCTTGCCCTCGCGCACCGCCTGCTCGACTTTCACCGCCTCGGCCACGAACTTCAGGCCCAGCACCCGGGCCACCTCGGCCTCGGCGTGCAGGTTGGCCAGACGGGCCCGCACCCGGGGATCGGACCGCACCGCCTCGCCGTCGCGCTCGGCGTCCTTCACCCATTCGGTGAGCAGGTCGAGGCGCTGCTTGATGGGCGAGAACGTGAACATGGTGAAGCGTTCGAGGTCGAGGGCCTGGCTGATGTAGCGGAACCCGTGGTTGACCTCGCCCACCACGTAGTCGTCGGGAACGAACACGTTGTCGAGGAAAACCGAGTTGGTGCGCTCGTCGCCCATGGTCCAGATGCCGTCGACGGTGATGCCGGGCTGATCGAGGGGCACCAGCATCAGGGTGATGCCCATGTGCTTGTTGTCGGGATCGGTGCGGGTCCCGAGCCAGTACCACTCGGCGAAATGGGCGGACGTGGTCCAGATCTTCTGGCCGTTGAGCAGCCAGCCCTCGGTGCCGTCCTCCGCGGTGTGCCGCTCCGCCTTCAGCCGCATCGAGGCGGCGTCGGACCCCGCGTCGGGCTCCGAGTAGCCCACCGCGAATTCCACGTCGTTCTCAAGGATCATGGGCAGGAACTCGGCCTTCAGCTTCTCGGAGCCGTGGGCGATGATCGTCTTGCCCACGATGCCGACGCCCTTGCCGATCTGGGGGCCGCCCCGGGCGGCTAGAGCCTCGTTCAGCAGGTACTCGTAGACGCCCTCGCCCTCGCTGCCGCCGTACTCGGCGGGCCAGGTGATGCCCAGCCATCCCTTGCGGCCCATCTCCTTCATAAAGGCCCGGCGCGCGGGTGTGTCGACCAGCTGGGCCATGTTCTCCCTGGACAGGTCGAACACGTCGGGGTCGTTGTTGGCGTCGAGGAAGGCCTCTACCTCGGCCGCGAACGCCTTCTGCTCGTCGGAGAACTCGAAGTCCATAGCGGCTCCTTGGTACCAGCGGCTGCAGGCGGCCGGCCGGGTGGGGCCAGCGTACCGGTGTGTTGCTGCCCGGCTGTCGGTGTCGACGGGTTCCGCGGACCCGTCAGTACATGGAGCTGGAGCGGATCACCGGCTCCTCGCCCCGGGCCCGGCGCAGCTCGTCGTCGAGTGCTCTGGTGAGGGCCACCGTGTCGGAGGTGACGGTGATCATCCGGAAGCCCTGCTCGATGCGGCGCTGGGTCAGCTCGGACACCGTGTGGCACCCCGCGATCACATTGTGGCGGGCGCACCCTTCGAGGATCTGGGCCACAGCCGCGTCGAAGGCGGGCTCGCCGTCGTTGTTGCCCGGCTTCAGGCCGAGAGTCACCGACAGGTCCGACGGCCCCACGTATATGGCGTCGACCCCGGGCACGGAGAGAATGTCGTCGAGGTTGGCCACCGCCAGCGCGGTCTCGACCATGGGGATCACGGCCACATCGGTGTTGGCGTTGGCGAAGTAGTCGGAGCCTTCCTGGCGCACGACCCGGGTGCCGGCGTAGCTGCGGCTGCCTTCGGGGGCGTACCGGCAGTACTGCACCGCGGCCTCGGCCTCGGCCCGGGTGTTGACCATGGGCACGACGATCCCTCTGGCGCCGGCGTCGAGGCTCCTGCCGATGATGCCCGGCTCGTTCCACGGAACTCGCACCACCGGCGTGCCGGACCCCAGGTTGATGGCCTGGAGCATGTGCCACGCGTCGCCGTAGTCGAGCAGGCCGTGCTGGATGTCGACGCACACGTAGTCAAGGTCGCAACGGGCCACGATCTCCGCGGTGTAGGAGCTGGCAATGCCCAGCCAGCCGCCGAGAGCGGGCTCGCCTGCGGCCCAGCGCTCTCGCATGGGGTTTCTTCTCATGGCGGTTTCTTCTATCAGGCGTTTGCTGCCGAGCCGCCATCGGTTGCATCCTGTCGTGGGTGGAAGCGACCCGACGGGAAGGACCGATGGACTACGACACGATCACAGTCACCGTGGACGGGGAGGTCGGCACACTGCTGCTCGACAACCCGTCCAAACTCAACCCGCTGTCGGTGGCCTGCCTGCTGGAGCTGACCGACGCCGCCCACTGGTTCGACGGCCACGACGACGTCAAGGCGGTGATCGTGCGAGGCAACGGTCGAGCCTTCACCGCCGGCGCGGACCTGGCCGCGTTCACCGGTGGGGGCGGAATGGACCGGGCCGGCACCGACGCCGGACGGGTGATGGCCGAGGCGATCACCGCCATGCAGGCGGTGACGGTGGCGGCCATACACGGCCACTGCGTGGGTGGCGGTGTGGTGCTGGCCGCCGCCTGCGACCTGCGAATGGTCGCAGAGGATGTGCGCTTCGTGATACCGGAGGTCGATCTGGGCATCCCGCTGGCGTGGGGCGGGATCCCCCGGCTGGTGCGGGAGGTCGGTCCTGCGGCCACCCGCGACCTGGTGATGACGTGCCGCCCGTTCGGCGCGGCCGAGGCTCAGGCGCTGGGCTTCGTCAACCGGGTCGTGCCCGCGTCAGATCTCGAGGGCGCCGCGGAGGAGCTGGCCCGGCTGCTGGCATCCAAGTCGGCCTACACCTTGCGAGCCACCCTGCGAGCGGTGGACGCGGCCGCGGAGGCCCTGGTTCCCACCGGCGGCGCCTGGAACGATGCCGACTCGCTGGCCGCGGCGAGGCGCGACCCCGAGTCGCGCGAGACGGCTCGCCGCTACCTGGAGTCGCTGGGCCGCTGATTCCGGTCCCCCTCAGGCACTCGCTTCGATGAGGTCCCAGAGGGCCTCGACATCGTCGGCGGTGGTCCAGGTGGAGCCGACCGAGATCCGCACGAAGCGCCGCCCGTCGATCTCCGACGGGGTGACGTAGAACCGGCCGTCGGAGTTGACGGCCGCCGCTAGGGCGTCGGTGGCCTCGTTGCCGTCCACGTGCACGAACGACACCAGCGCGAAGTGCACCGGCGCGATGCGCTCCAGCCCGGGGTGGTCGTCGACGCGCTCAGCCAACTCACGGGCCCAACCGACATGGTTGCGGATCATGCGCCGCAGACCCTCGGCTCCGAAGCCGCGCAGCACGAACCACAGCTTCAACGCCCGGAACGGCCGGCCCAGCGGGCCGTGCCAGTCCCGGTAGTCGATCACCCGGCCCGACTCCGAGGCCGGGTTGCGCAGGTAGGGGGGCGTGACGCTGAGGGTGTCGATCAGGGGCCACCGGTCGGCGACCCACATCACCGAGCACTCGAGGTTGGTGGCCAGCCACTTGTGGGGGTTGAAGGTGTAGCTGTCGACCAACTCGAGGCCGTCGTGGTGGTGGCGGAACTCCTCGCAGATCATGGCCGAGCCCCCGTAGGCGGCGTCGACGTGGTGCCACATCTGCTCGGCGCGGGCGATCTCGCCCAACGGGCGCAGCGGATCGACCCCCGCAGTCCCGGTGGTGCCCACGTTCGAGCCCAGGAAGGCCGGTACCAGACCGTCACGGCGGTCGGCTTCGATCGCGCCGGTCAACGCCGCCGGCCGGACCGCGAAGCCCGAGTCGACGTCCAGCAGGCGGATGTGACCGAACCCGGTCAGTATGGCGCCCTTCTCCAGCGACGAGTGAGCCTGGCTGGACGTGTAGGCCACCATCTGCTCGGCCGGTGCTCCGGTGCGCTCACGGCACAGCTCGCGGGCCACCACCATGGCGGTGTGGGTGGCGGTCGAGGCGCCGGCCTGGAGCACCCCGCCGCCCGGTCCGGTCGTCTTCCACGACTGGGGCACGTCGAGAAGGTCGACCAGCCAGTCGAGCACATGGGACTCGAGCTCAGTAGATGCCGGTGAGGTCGCCCACAGCATCCCCTGCACGCCGATGCCGGCCGCGGCCAACTCGCCGAGCACCGCCGGTGGCGAGGTCTGCGCCGGGAAGAAGGCGAACCAGCCCGGATGCTGCCAGTGGGCCAGCCCCGGCACCACCACCCGATCGAGGTCAGCAAGAACCGCATCGAAGGGCTCGGGCCCTTCGGGTGCGCGGTCGGGGAGCTTGGCCCGCACATCGCCGGGCTCCACCGGCTCGCGAACCGGCTTGGAGCCGAGTCCGGCCAGGTAGTCGGTCACCCAGTCGACCAGAGCGTGGGCGTTGCGCCGGAACGCCTCGAGGTCGAGCGGGTCGGGCGGTGGTGCAGGTTTGGGCGGCATCGAGGGGGATGGTAACGGCCACCGGATTAGCCTCCGGTGTGCACGACAGACACCCGTCACCCGCCGATGTGGCGACCCGTCTAGTGCGACCCCCCACCTGACTCGCGAAGGAGTACCAAATGGCCGAGACAGCATTCAAGGGCAATCCCGTCAACACGAGCGGCGACTTGCCGGCCGTCGGCTCGGCGGCGCCGGCGTTCAGCCTCACTGGAGGCGACCTCGGCGCTGTGACGTCGGAGAGTCTGGCTGGAGGCCGCGTGGTGTTGAACATCTTCCCGTCGATCGACACTCCGGTCTGTGCCCAGAGCGTGCGCGCCTTCAACGAGCGCGCGGCCAGCATGGCGGGCACCACCGTGGTGTGCGTTTCGGCCGACCTCCCGTTCGCAGCGGGACGCTTCTGTGAGGCCGAGGGCATTGAGAACGTGACCACCGGCTCCACTTTCCGGAACCCCGAATTCGGCGACGACTACGGGGTCGTCATCGGGGAAGGTCCCCTCTCCGGCCTGTGTGCCCGGGCCGTTGTGGTCATCGGCGCCGACGGGACCGTGTTGCATTCGGAACTGGTCCCCGAGATCACCCACGAACCCGACTACGACGCCGCCCTGGCCACCCTGGGCTGAACCTCTCCTGGCCCCGGCGGGTCAGGGACTCAGCGCGGCGATCTCGCGGCGGTAAGGGGTGGCATCGGCGTCGTCGGTGGGCGCTTCCAGTTCCTCCGCGTAGCGGCGCCCGTCCCACACCGCGGCCGCGATCGTGCCGGGAGCCAGAGCGTCTCCCACGGCCCGGACGCTGCGCAGGCCGCTGTCGGCCCAATCGTCGCGGCGGGCCAGCAAGTCCTGGGCCAGCTCGTTGACGGGCAGGCGGGCCGTCACTAGCAGCACCGCGTCGGCGTCGATCCGGCCCTCGCGGCCGGTGAAGGCGCACTCGGTTCGCAGGCCGTCGTCGAGCACGGCCGACACCGCTCTCGACGTTTGCAGTTCGACGCCCGCTTCCATGAGACGGGCCTGGATGCGGTGCTGCTCCATGGTGTTGACCGTCCACCTCGACACCAGCGGCTCCGGCGTGGCCAGCACCACCTCGTAACCCTCGCCTTGCAGCAGTTCGGCCAGCACGCCGCCCATGTAGTAGTGGTCGTCGTCGTAGACGGCCACCCGAGCGCCGGCGGGGGGACGGGTTCCAGCCAGGATGTCGTCGGGCGTGTACACCGGCAGGCCGCCTATGGACATGGCGCCGGCCCGGGTGTGCCAGCGGGCCACGCCGTCGCGGCGCCACTGCGAGCCGGTGGCCACCGCGACGTGGTCGAAGCCGTAGGAGAGGGCCTCCGCGGCAGTCATGTCGCTCTCCAGGAAGTGCTCGACGTTGTCGAGCCGCGAGATCTGGCCCAGGCGGTAGTCCACCACCCGGATCCATTCGGCCAGCCCCGGCAGGCGGGCCTCGGCTGCCACTCGTCCTCCCAGGGTGCGGGACTTCTCGACCAGCACCACTTCGTAGCCGCGCTTGCCCAGCGCCATAGATGCCTCCAGACCGGCCGGGCCGGCGCCCACCACCAGCGCCTTCTCGGCCGCGTGGCGGGGCCGGTAGTCCTCGGGGTGCCAGCCCCGCCGCCACTCCTCGCCCATCGACGGGTTCTGGGTGCAGCGGATGGGAGACATCGTGTAGTCGCCGGTCACGCAGATGTTGCAGCCGATGCACTCGCGGATGTCTTCCGGCCGGCCCTCCTCGATCTTGAGGGGCAGGTACGGGTCGGCGATGGAGGGCCGGGCCGCGCCGATGAAGTCGAGGATGCCCTGGCGGATCATGCGGACCATGGTGTCGGGGGAGGTGAAGCGGCCGACCCCGACCACCGGCTTGGATGTCAGGGCCTTCAGGCCCCGCACCCACTGCTCCTCGTGGGCCTCGGCGCTGAAGCGAGACGTGACGCTGTCGTCCTCCCAGGTGCCCGGCACGAAGTCCCACAGGTCGGGGATCTCGCCCAGCTCGCCGATCACCTCCTCGATCTCGGCGCGGTCGATGCCGTCGCGGTACATGGTCTCGTCCACAGTGATCCGGCAGGCCACCGCGGCCCGCCCGGCGACCTCGTCGACGGCGTCCTCCAGCAGCTCGCGCAGCAGCCGCATCCGGTTGCGGAGGCTGCCTCCGTACTCGTCGCTGCGGTGGTTGTAGCGCCGCGAGAGGAAGTGATGGGCCGCGCCGAGGGAGTGGCCCGAGTAGACGTAGACCAGGTCGAAACCGGCCCGCAGCGAGCGGTCCACAGCCTGGCGGTGCCAGCGCCGCAGGTTGGCGATGTCCCGCTTGGTCATGGCCCGGGCCTGGACGGGGTGGGAGGAACCGGAGATCACCGGCAGCGCCGACGGCGCCTGCGGGACCACACGGGAGTGGAGGTTGGTGCCGTCGAGTCCGTTGTAGGCGAGCTCGATACCGGCCAGCGCCCCGCAGTCGTGGACCCGCTCGGCCATCACCGCCAGCGCGGGGATGTCGGCGTCGTCCCAGATGCGGGCCTCGATGTAGGGCGTGACCTCGGACGTGTAGTGGATCTCGGCTTCCTCGGTGCACACCACCGCCCAGCCGCCCTGGGCTTTGACCGCCCGCATCTCGGCGCAGGCTGCGGGGTCCCGGTAGCCCATGCCGTTGCAGTGGGGCACCTGGAAGAACCGGTTCTTGGCCACCAGCGGGCCGATCGGAACCGGCTCGAACAGGACGTCGTAGGCGGGGTCGCGCATGGGCGTCAGGACGCCGAGTCGAGGGCTTCGGTGCAGCGGGCCAGGGAGTAGTCGATGAACAGCCGGGCGCCGGTGTCGTCGTAGTGCTGGTTGTCGCCCATGGCGCCCGCGGTGTGGCGCACCCTCACGCCCTCGATGATGCAGGCCACCCGCCAGAACTGCAGCGCCACGTACCAGTCCAGCGACGACAGGTCCCGGTCGGATAGCCGGCTGTAGCGCTCCAGCACATCAGCGGGGTTGCCGAAGCCTTCGACGGTGGTGGGCATGTCGGCCAGCCGGCCCTTGCCCCTCTCGGCGTCGCCCCACCACGTCACCAGCCCGGCCACGTCGATCAGCACGTCGCCGAGGGTGCACAGCTCCCAGTCGAGCACCGCGGCCACTGATCCGTCGGCAGCCATGATGCAGTTGTCGAGGCGGTAGTCGCCGTGCACGATCCCCACCCCCTGCTGATCGGGGATCGTCGCCACCAGCCGGTCGTGCAGGGCCCGCACCAGGGGCAGGTCGCGGTCGGAGCCCTCGTCCACCTGGCGCTGCCAGCGCCGCAGTTGGCGGGCGCAGTAGCCCTCGCGGCGGCCGAGGTCGCCCAGTCCGACGTCGTCGGGGTCCAGGGAGTGAAGGTCCGCGAGGGTGTCGATGATCGAGCGGGCCATCACCGGACGCACCGCCTCGTCCACGTTCATCGCGTCGGTCCGGTCGAACACCACCGAGCCGTCCACATGGTCCATGACGTAGAAGTCGGCCCCATTGACCTCGGGGTCGGTGCACAATCCCAGCGCGGGCGGAACCGGCACTGGGGTGGGGGCCAGCGCCGAGATGACCCGGTGCTCACGGCCCATGTCGTGGGCGCTGGCCAGCACATGGCCGGTGGGCGGGCGCCTCAGTACTACCTTGCGGCCTGCCGCGTCGGTGACGACGAAGGTGAGGTTGGACGCACCCCCTGCGATTGGCTCGAAGTCGAGCGGCGCGATCGTGCCCACCTCTGCCGCCAGCCAGGCGGTGACCGGCTCTGGATCGATTCCCTTCGGTGCTGGGGCCACGGCGCTAGCGTCGCCCGGCAGCGCCCCGAATGCAAGCCTCCGGGGATCTAGCGGCTGCGTCACGCGGCAGGGAGGTCAACCATGAGAGTGGGCTTCATCGGACTGGGAAATGTGGGTTCGAAGCTGGCAGGGAGCCTGCTGCGCAACGGCTTCGATCTGGTGGTCCGGGACTTGGACCGCACCGCGGCGGCCGCGCTGGAGGCTCAAGGGGCGGGTTGGGCCGACAGTCCCGCGGAGATGGCTGCCACCGCCGACATGGTGATCACATGCCTGCCCAGCCCCGCGGCCAGCGCGGCGGTGATGGAGGCCGGCGACGGCATCCTCGCCGGTCTGGCCGCCCGGACGGGCCACGGCAGCGATGGCGAGCCCCCCATCTGGGCCGAGATGAGCACCACCGACGAAGCGGAGGTACGCCGCTTGGCCGGGCTGGTGGCTGCCGCAGGCGGCGCCGCAGTGGACTGCCCGGTTTCGGGGGGCTGCCACCGGGCCGCCACCGGCAACATCTCGATCTTCGCGGGCTGCGACCGGGCGACATTCGAGCGGGCCCTGCCGGTGCTCACCGCCATGGGACGCAACATCCTGCACGCCGGCCCCGTCGGCTCGGCGTCGATCCTCAAGGTGGTGACCAACTACCTGGCCACCGCCAACCTGGTGTCGCTGTGCGAGGCGCTGGTCACGTCGAAGCAGGCCGGGATCGATTTGAACACCGCCTATGAGGCCATCCGCATCTCATCGGGCAATTCGTTCGTGCATGAGACCGAGAGCCAGGTCATCCTCAACGGCAGCCGGGACATCAACTTCACCATGGACCTTGTGCAGAAGGACCTGTCGCTGTTCGCGGCGGTGGCCGAGCGGGCCGGCGTGCCGTTGGAGTTGTCGCCGGTGCTGATCGACATATTCGACGATGCTGCGGTTCGCTACGGGTCGCGGGAGTGGTCTCCGAACGTGGTGCGCCGGCTGGAGGAGGCTGTGGGCACGTCAGTGCTGGCTCCTGGGTTTCCGGCGCAGATGGTCGACGACGAGCCTGAGGTTCCTGGCCGCGAGGTGGTTGTCTCTCGGGGCTGACTTTGTGTCGTCCCGGCCGGCGGGTCCTGTCGCCGAGTCAGATGACCGACACGGGCTTCGCCCTATTCGTCGGTCATCTGACTCGTCGCCACCCCCCGGCCTGGCGGGACGGACCAGAGGACTAACCGAAGGCGCCGTCGGCTCTCAGGATCGCGATTCGATCCGCGTCCAGGCCTAGGACATCGCCCATGACACCCTCGGTGTGCTGGCCTACGGTGGGGGCTTTGGAGGGGTTGGCGGGTTTGGCGCCGTCTACGTAGACGGGGAGGGGGAGTTGTTCGCAGCCGACCTCGTCGGTGGGCAGGAAACCGATGCGGGCTTGGAACTGGGGGTCGTCGCCTATGTTGGCCGGGGTGTTGAATGGGGCGATGGGGGTGTTGACCTCGTTGCTGAAGGTGAGCCACTCCTCGCAGGTCTTGGTGGCGAAGATGGCTTTGAGTTCGTGTTGCAACTCGGTGTTGCCTCGGGCGTGGTCGGCGTAGGTGGACCCGGGCCAGCGCTCGTACAGGTCCATGCGGTCCACGCCCTCGCAGAAGTTGCGCCAGAAGGCTTGCTCTGAGGCCATGAACAGCACATGGCCGTCGGCCGCGGCGTAGGCCTGGTAGCGCACGCCCTCCCACATGCCGGCCAGGCCGGCGGGGCGCCGCTCGTGGTTGTCGGACGGGTTGCCGGTCACTTCGTCGTCGGGGCGAAGGTAGGCCCGCTCACTCTCGATGCGGTACCAGTCCATGTAGGCCGAGGCGTCGGACTGCGCCACCTCGATTTCGCAGCCCTCGCCGGTGTCGCGGGCCTTGATGACGGCGGCCAGCACGGCCAGCGCGGCCAGCATCGGGCCGACGTTGATGCCGACGTTGGGCATGTCGGGCGGGATGCGGGTGAAGCCCTCGTCGTCGACGACTGGCTGCACGATCCCCGACCAGGTGTCGTAGGCGATGCCGTGGCTTGGCATGTCCTTGTAGGGGCCGGTGGCGCCGTAGCCCGACAGGGTGGCGAACACAAGGCGGGGGTTTGACGCGCTGAGCACGTCGAAGCCGAGCCCCAGGCGGGCCAGCGTGCCGGGCCGCATGGCCTCCACCACCACGTCGGCGGTGGCGGCCAGGTCCATGTACAGCTGCCGTCCGGCCGGGTTCTTGAGGTCGAGGGTGATGCTGCGCTTGCCCCGGTGGGTGTGCAGGTGCAGCAGCGACACGCCCTCCACGATCGGCCAGGTCATCTGGCGGATGTAGTCGCCGGCGGGCGACTCGACCTTGATCACGTCCGCGCCCAGGTCGGCCAGGAAGGTCCCGAGGTGTCCGGGCCCGAGAAGGCTCGACTCGATCACCCGCACCCCGGCCAGCAGCCCAGGAGCCTGCTCGTCAGTCACGGCGGCCAGTGTAAGGACGACGACTCGTTCATTCGGCCAGCACTGCAGAAGTACGATCCGGGCCGTGCCTACCGATCCCGCAGCACCGGCCACGAGCCGCCGCGGCGGGCGCAGCTCGCGGATGGCCAAGCGGACGGCCTCGGTGGGAGCCGAGTCCGGGGTTTCTCCCGTCCCGCGGCGCCTCATTCCGACCTACGAGCTGCTCGGCGAGGCTGATCTCTGCCGGCTGGAGGCTCACGCCGACTGGATCCTCGAGGAGATCGGGGTGGAGTTCCGGGGCGACGACGAGGCGCTGGAACTGTTCCGCTCGGCCGGAGCGTCGGTTGACGGTGTCCGGGTCCGGTTCGAGCCGGGCCTGGCCCGCGAGCTGTGCGCCACTGCGCCGGCCCGGTTCGACATGCACGGCCGCGACGGTCGGGCAGTGCCGATCGGTGGCGATCATCTGGTGCTCCTGCCGGCATACGGCCCGCCGTTCGTGACCGACCTCGACCGGGGCCGTCGCTACGCCACCCTCGAAGACTTCGAGAACTTCGTCAAGCTCTCCTACAGCACCCCTTGGTTGCACCACTCGGGTGGGACGGTGTGCGAGCCGGTGGACGTGCCTGTCAACAAGCGGCATCTCGACATGACCTATGCCCATCTCCGCTGGTCGACCAAGCCGTTCATGGGATCGGTGACCGCGCCGGATCGTGCCGAGGACTCCATCGAAATGGCCAGGGTCACCTTCGGTGCCGACTTCCTGAAGGACCACTGCGTGATCCAGGGAAACATCAACGTCAACTCGCCCCTGGTTTGGGACGACACCATGTCGGGGGCCCTCAAGGCGTACGCCCGGGCCAATCAGGGCTGCGTGATCTCGCCGTTCATCATCGGCGGGGCCATGGGGCCGGTCACCCAGCCCGCGCTGATCGCCCAGGCCCTGGCCGAGGCCATGACCGGCATCGCCCTCAGCCAGCTGGTCTGCCCGGGCTCACCGATGGTGTTCGGCAACTTCCTCACCACCATGGACCTCAAGTCGGGGGCCCCGACCTTCGGGACGCCCGAATCGGTGCTGGCCACCTATGCCATCGGGCAGCTGGCCCGCCGCCTCGGGCTGCCGCTGCGCTGCGGCGCCCACTACACGGCGTCCAAGACCGCCGATGCCCAGGCCATGCAGGAGTCGGCCGACTCGATGTCGGCGGGGATCCTGGCCGGGACCAACTACGTGATCCACGCGGCCGGCTGGCTCGAGGGCGGACTCACCATGGGTTACGAGAAGTTCGTGATGGACCTCGACCGTTGCGGGATGATCCACCGTCTGCTGGCTGGACTGGCTATGGACGAGGACCAGCTTGCAGCCGGTGCCTACCGCCAGGCCGGGCCGGGCCAGGCCTACCTGAGCACTGACCACACGATGGCTCACTTCGAGACGGCCAACTACGAGTCGGTGCTGGCCGACACCAGGTCGTACGAGCAGTGGACCGAGGACGGCGGTCTCGATGCCCAGCAGCGGGCCAACGCGGTGTGGAAGCAGATGCTGGCCGACTACCGGCCGCCGCCGCTGGACGAGTCAGTCGACCAGGAGCTGCGAGCCTTCATGGCCGAACGCAAGGACGCGATGCCCGACTCCTGGTACTGACCCGCCGCCCGCCCTACCCTCGGCGTAGCCACGACCCGAAAGGACTGCGAACATGACTGAGCCACTGTCGAGGACCTCGGCGCTCGCGAGCCGCCATACCGCCCTCGGGTCCGGCCTCGAGGACTGGAACGGGATGGGCACAGCGTGGGAGTACGACACTGATCCCTGCGACGAGCACGACGCCATCCGGGAGGCCGCCGGCATGTTCGACATGTCGCCGTTGAAGAAGATCCAGGTTCGGGGCGCCGATGCGGCTGCGGCGGTCGATCATCTCCATTCCCGTGATCTGGCCCGGCTCGGCCCGGGCCAGTCCGCCTACGGCGCGGTGCTGACCGACGGCGGGAAGGTCGCCGACGACGCCATCGCCTTCAACAACGGCGACGACGGATGGCTGGTGGTGCACGGCTCCGGCTCGTCTATGGAGCTCCTGGCCGAGTCGGCCGAGGGGCGTGACATCCAACTGGCTTTGGACGACGACCTTCACATCGTGTCGTTGCAGGGTCCCGAGTCTCTGCCGCTGCTTGACGCCCACGCCTCGGCCGACCTCTCGTCGCTCGCCTACTTCCACCATCTGAGTACCGAGCTGTTCGGCCGACCGGTGATGGTGTCGCGCACCGGGTACTCGGGGGAGCGGGGGTATGAGATCTTCGCGACCGCACACGACGTGGGTGCCGTCTGGGACGGGATCCTGGCCGCGGGGGAGGTCGACGGGGTGATGGCCGCGTCCTTCACCGCGCTGGACAAGGTTCGGGTGGAGGCCGCCCTGCTGTTCTACGGCTATGACATGACCGACGACCACTTCCCGTCGGAGGTCGGGCTCGGCTGGGCTCTCAGCCGCTCGGGAGCCGATTACCGGGGCAGGCAGGCGGCATTGGCGGCGGCGGGGACCGAGAGATTCGTCTTCGCCGGCATCTCAATCGATCACACCGACATGGTCGCCGGGGGTGAGACGCTGCGACTCGAGGGCCGCGACGTCGGGACTGTCAACAGCCCGGCCTGGTCGCACCGCATGGGCAAGTCGTTGGCGCTCGTGCATCTGGCCCCGGACGCCGCCGACGCCGGGACGGCCTTGGAGGTCGTCGGTGAAGATGCCTCCTACCGCGCCACGGTTGAGCGGATCCCCTTCTACGACTCGGAGAAGTCCCGCACCCACGCGCCCTGACGTGCGGGCCGCGGCCGCAGCTCAGGGGTCGATCAGCACGCCGGGGTTGAGGATGCCGTTGGGGTCCAGCCGCTGCTTGACGGCCCGGACAGACTCGGCGAAGAGCTCGGGGCGCTGGCGGTCGTAGCCGCCGGGCCGGTGCATGCGGCCCACCGCGTGGTGGTGGGTGACGGTGCCGCCCGCATCGACGACCGCCTGGTTGGCCGCATCCTTGATGATCTGCCATTGGGCGAGCTCGCTGCCCTGGGCGCCCATGCCCGACCACGTGTAGTAGGGCGCGGGGCCGTCGGTGTAGACGTGGGTGAACCGGCACGACAGCGAGTGGTGCGGTCCGAACGTGTCGGCGAGGGCTGCGCCCACCCTGGCGCGGATCTCGGCGTCGAAGTCGGGCCAGCGGTCCCAGGTGATGGCCGTCTCGAACGTGTCGTTGATCAGGCCCAGCGAGGTCTCCACCCCGTTGCCGACACCGATGAAGGCGTTGCGCCAGGCGCCCACCGCGCCACCGCGGCCGGTGGGCTTGCCCGTTCCGTCGTCGACCCGGATGTCGTCGTCGTCAACGCGGCCGCCGCTGTCGCGGGCTATCTCCACCGCGGCCGCGATGTTGTGGCGCTGGCTTAGCTCGGCTGATTCGAATGACACGATCACCAGGGCCTGCTCGCCGTCGAGTCCCGCGGCCCGGCGGGCCTCGGCGGGGTCGAGGATGCGGAGGTTGGCCGGCCACAGCTTGGCCTGCACGATTCGGCGCACGGCATCGCAGCCGGCCTGCCACGACTCGAACGTGACCCCGGCGGTGGCCCTGAAAGTCGGCCGGCGCTGGATCCGCATCCAGGCTTCGGTGATGATCCCGTAGACGCCTTCGGAGCCGATCACCATGCGGTCGGGGCTCGGGCCCGCCCCCGAGCCGGGCAGCCGGCGCGACTCCCACCAACCAGCCGGGGTGATCATCCGCACCGACTCGACGAAGTCGTCGATATGGGTGTGGTTGGTGGCGTAGTGGCCCCCGGAGCGGGTGGCGATCCAGCCGCCGAGCGTGGAGAACCGGAACGACTGCGGGAAGTGTCTGAGGGTGTGGCCGCTGGGCCGGAGCTGGTCCTCGAGGTGGGGTCCGAACACGCCGGCCTGGATGCGGGCCGCTCGGGAGACGTCGTCGATTTCCAGCACCTGGTCGAGCTGGTCGAGGGAGATCACCACGGTGGGGCCCAGATCGTCGAGGGGGGTGACGCCCCACACCACCGAGGATCCGCCGCCGTAGGGCACGGTCACGTAGCCGTTGGCGTCGCACCAGTCGAGGGTGGCTTCCACCTCGGTCTCGTCTCGGGGATGGGCAACGACGTCGGGCGGGTTACCGAAGTCGAGGTTGAAGGCCCGCACCCGCTCGGTGAAGTGGGCGCCGTAGGCGTAGCGGGCCCGGTCGTAGGTCGTCGTCGAGCACCAACTCGCTACAGAGTCCGGCACCGGGATGCGGGGAGCCCGAAGTTCCGCGTCGTCCAGCGACGGCACCGGCCGGGCCGTGATCTCGGTGCCGTACCGCTTCGACAGCTTGGCCGCCAGCGCGGCCCGGTCGGCATCGGAGGGCTCCTCGGACTCCAGGCACCAGGCCCAGAACGACTTGCGGTCAGCCAACAGATCTCCTCGGTCGCCGTGTCCTGCTCCCTAGACCAGGACTCGTGCCCGCACCGTAGCCGCGAGCGCTATCGAGTCCCATGGCTCGCGTCGCGCCTCAACTGGATCCGAACATTGACGGCCAGGATCAGGACCGCGCCCACAACGAACAGGTCGAATCTCGGCAGGGTGATGCCGAGTGCCATCAGAGCCAGGAGCGAGACTGCCGGCCCGAGGCACAGCAGGGAATTGACTGCGGTGTCCTCAGACCTGATGTTCCCGACTCGCAACAGCATTCCGGCCACCGAGACCGCAGCCCCGATCACCATCGCGCCGAGCACAGCTCCCCATGTCAGCGATCCTTGAACCTGTGGTGTGAGCAATCCGATCAGGACATTGACAGGAAGAGCAACGACTCGAGACAGCACGTATCCCAACAGGGTCAGCCAGATAAGCAAGCGGCGATCGGGATCTCCTCGCTGCTCGATGGGTCGCGTCTCAAACCTCCTGTCCCCGCCGGGTGGCTGGGTTCCTCCGGCGGGGACCAGCGCGTAGTAGAGGACCTTCCCGTAGGCGAGATTGCTGAGAACGCTCAACGCAGCCAGCAGCGAGGCCACGAGGGCAATGACCATTCCGGCTGCCACCTTGTAGGACACCAGGTCCGTGACTGAGCGGATCTGTCCTGCTGCCTGGCTGCCCAGCATCAAGGCCAGCCCCGATCCTGCCAGCGCGGTGAGGACCATGCTCTCCTTCGAGATGGCGCGGCGGGAGTGCCCGACTGACGCCGGCGCGCCGCGGAACAACCGGTCGCTGTCCTCATGGCGCGCCAGGGCATAGACCAGGAACACGGGCCAGAGTTCGAAGATGGTGGTGGCAACGGCGGTCTCGAGAATCGTGGCCGACCATGCCAGGAAGCCGTAGTGCAGACTCGAGATCAACGCCCAGACGATGGGCATCCTGGCCCAACCAAGAACATCCTTGCGGCCTGATTCCTTCAGGACTACGGACTTCCTGTTGCCGGTGGGTCCGCTCGTCCGCCGAAAGTATGTGAAATGAATTCTGGGTCTCTTGAGGCTTCGACGTTGAGTGGTGCTCAGGTGTCGGTTGACGTAGCTGTCCTTCGAATACAGAAGAAACAGACCAGGTATGGATACCTGCATGATCGTGATCGTGAAGTTGAAATAGAAGGGGTTGGTGTCGGAAGCAGCGAGATGAAGGATGGGCGGAACCGACGCGTACAGGAACGTGGCTGTGAGCACCAAGCGGACCGCTCGGCCGCGATGGCTCATCGTCGGAGGAGACGTCGGGCAGGTCCGTCTCGCACTCCGGCGAGCCTAGCTATGGCCTGCTTCGCCGGTAAGAGCAGGCAGGCTCAGGCGAGGGCGTCGGCGTGGGCTTGTAGCAGCGGGACGACCAGGTCGGGGTGCATGCGCCCCATGCCGCACTCGGCGGCCACGCCGAAGTGGGGGAGATGGCGGCGGGCGGCCGCCATCCGCAGCTTGGCGCCGGCGCCACCGTCCTCGTGGTGCACCAGCCCGAGGTAGACACGGCAGCCACCGAGGCGGAGGCCGCGAAGCGGAGCGAAGTAGGCGTCGTCGTCACGGTCGATCGGAACCGGCATGTGGACGAAGTCGATGCGGCGTCCAGAGTTGCCGACCACGAAGTTGGCGAGGGCGACGCACCGGGCGAGGTCGGCCGGCTCGATGAAGTGCTCGTCGTGCATGCTCCCGTAGCAGAAGTGGTAGCCGACGATGACACCGTCGGGGATCCCCATGCTGATCGCCGGCGTCTGCAGCGCGATCCGGGCCATCGGATCGCCGGCGGGCGCCCAGTCGAACAGGTCGTTGAAGACGACGGTCTCCCAGCAGGCGTCCCATTGGATCGTGAGGTCGTCGTGCGGGATGGCTCGGCACAGCCGCCGGACCTCCTCGGCCATCGCCAGCGTGTAGGCCGTGTTCACCCGATCGGCGTCGTCGGGGTCGTGGAACCACCACGACACCGCGCTCTGCGGGGCCGGCAACGAGACTTGGAAGCGGACTCCGGCCGGGATCCGGCCGGCTGAGCGCAGTTCACGGAAGATCTCGTAGGACTCGACCGCCGCCTCGACGTAGCCCAGCCGGTCGAAGTGGGGCATTGCGACGCCGTCCCGCACCCGGAACAGCCATGCGTCCTCCTTGAGATCGCTCGGCCGCCATCCGTCGGGGTCGTCGGCGAACGACGCCGGCTGGGAGACGGTCTCGAGACCGGGATTGGGGTGGAAGACGTGGACCGCCTGGAACGTGGTCCAGTCGAGGCGGTCTCCGGTCTCTCCGTCGGGGATGGCGGCGAGATGGGTGCCCAGATGCTCTACGCAGAGTTCCATCACCTCGGCCGCGGTGTCGCGGGGGACGCTGCCAACGAGGTGGGCACGGCCGACTGCCCGGCGGGCAGCGCGTTCGGGGCGTCCGGACACACCGAGCGCCTCGGGCGTGGGGCGGTCCTGGCGGAAGACCTCCCCAAGTGGGGCGTAGGCCTTGCCGAGTCGGCCGAGCGGGTCGAGGCGTTCGGGTTCGAGTCTTCCGGTGTCGCCCATGAGCCCTGGTGCGAAGTGGAACCGCACGACCTCGCCGACCACCATCAGGCTGTCGCCGAACGGCCGGGCCTCACGCACGACGCACTCGAGCGAGGCCGGCGACTCGTCGATCAGCGGGGGCTGAACGTCCGTCGCTGCGACCGGGGTCAGACCGGCGAGAGCGAACTCGTCGACCGGCGCGCCGACCGCGGAGGCGGTCGTCTCCATTGCCTCGGCCAGGGCGACGCTCACCGTGTTCACCACGAACTCCCCGTTGGAGCGGATGTTCGCAGCGGTGTCGCCCGTCAGGTCCGCGCTGAACATGACGAGCGGCGGCGAGCTGCTAACGCCGTTGAAGTACGAGTGCGGCGCGAGGTTGCGGATCCCATCGGGGGAGACGGTGGACACCCACGCGATGGGGCGCGGGACGATGATCGATGTCAGCAGCCGGTACGCGCCGTCGCCGGTGAGGTCGGCGCTGGTGACGGATTCCTTGCCAGCCATCGTGGGTCTCCGATCCGTTCGCGGTCAGTACTTCTGGACCCAGCCCTCGGGGTCCCAGGCGAGCGGCGCCACGGCGTCTATGTCGGTGACGACGTCGATCACCGTGGGTCGGCCGGCGTCCAGGCCGCGACGCAGGGCCGGTGCGATCTGGCCGGGATCCTCGACCCGGATGCCGAGGGCGCCGATGTTGTCGGCGATGGCGGCGAAGTCGACCTCCCGATGCACCCAGAGCTGGCGGGAGCGGTCGGTCTCGTCGCCGTCGTAGGCCAGCACGAAGCCCCGTCGCGACTGGTTGCCGGAGTGGTTGTTGTTCACGACGGTGACGGTGTTGATGCCGTGACGGACGGCGGTCTCGATCTCGGCGAGGTGGTACCAGAAGCCAAGGTCGCCGGTGAACGCGACGACGGGGCGCTCTGGCAGGGCGCACTTAGCGCCGAGCGCCGCGCTGAAGGCCCAGCCGAGATGCCCGGAACTGCGGATGTAGGCCTGGGTCGGTGCGGTGATTTCGAACATCGACGCCATCCACATCCCCGCGTGCCCGGTGTCGACCACCATCACCCCGTCGGCGGGCAGTGCGGTGGTGAGTTCGGCGCAGAGGCGCTCCGGCCGGATCGGCGTTGTGTCGGGGTCGGTGAACGCCCGGCGCTTGTCGAGCCATCCCGCTCGCAGTGTCTCGATCCGCGCCTGCCAATCCGGGCGGTCGCGGCGGCACGACGGGGCCCGCGCCGCGAGCTCGCTCACTGCGGTGTCGAGGTCGCCCACCGCGCCGGCCATCGTCGGGAAATTGCGGCCGATCATCTCGGAGGCGATGTCGATCTGGAGCACATCGGCGCGCGGGGTCGGCATCCGCCAGAAGTTGGTGACCATGCTCCCGGTCGAGCTGCCGAGCACGAGCACGACATCGGCCTCGTGCACAACCTGGTTGGCCGACTCGCGGGAGTAGGTCCCGATGACCCCGAGGGCTAGCGGGTCTGTCTCGGCGATCACCCCCCGGCCGCTGAGCGACGTCGCGATCGGGATGCCGGTCTTTGCGCTCAGCCGCCGAACCGTCGCACCCGCACCAGCCTTGAGCACGCCGCCACCGCTAAGGATGACCGGTCGCTCGGCCGCCGCAAGACGGTGCGCGATGGCGTCGAGTGCGGTGGGGTCGGCCGGTGGCGGTGCCGGCAGCACGAGCGGCGCGGCCGCAGGAAACTCCGCCTCGCGCCCGTCGATCTCGCCTTCCTGGCCCTCGAACTGCACGTGAACTGGGCCGGGGTTGCCCGACGTGGCGGCACGGAAGGCGGTGTGCAGGGTTTCCGGGATGTCGGCCGGGTCGGTGATCGCCCGGTTGAACTTGGTGTAGGCGTCGAAGGCCGGCAGATCGTCGGCGGCCTGATAGAGCCCGTGGCGGCCGTCGAGGGGCGGGTTCCCGCCGGTGAAGGCCACCACCGGCGACGATGCCAGCCTGGCGTCGCGCAGGCCGGCCGCGAGGTTGAGCGCCCCGACCTGCTGAGCCATGCAGACAGCGGGCCGTCGCGTCGCCCGCGCATAGCCGTCGGCCATGTAGGCGGCCGACTTCTCGCCGTGGGTGTGGACGGCGACAATGGAAGTGCGACGCTCGATCTCCGCCAGTGTTCGACGGAGAACTGCCGGGACCATGAAGACGTGGGTCACGCCGAAGGCGTCGAGCTGCTCGGCGAGGTACGCGGCGCCCCGGCGCCGCTCGACCGCCGTCATGGGGTGTCCCGCGCGGTCCGCACGAGGTCATGAAAGTAGGCGATCACATGCTCGCTGCCGACCCCGCGGGCCGGGTTGCACACCAGTACGTTGGAGGCCGCGGGATCGCCCCGCATCCCGCGCTGCGAACCGGCGACGACGGCGGCGTCCTCCGCGCCGGTGGTGGTCGCATGGTGGACTGCGTACTCGCGGATGGCGTCGACTGACTGCTCGCCCGTCGCGTACCAGCGGTAGTGGTACGTCGAGGAGGCCACCGTCCGGGGATACATGTGGCGGATGCACCAGACCATCCCCACCCCTGGCAGCGGATAGAGGCCCATAGCGGTGTTGGGCCAGACGTGCCATAGCCGCTGGGTCATCGACGGGTCCCGTCCCCCGACGATGTGGCGCTGGACTAGTCCCGCCCCCGAGACCTTGTACGAGCCGGGGTCGATGATGTTGTCGGTCAGGTACTTGTGAACCGGGCCGCAGTGGTAGCACTCCGAGAAGTTCTCGACCGAGGCCTTCCAGTTGGCTTCGTGGCGAGCGGGCGCCTGATGCACCAACTCCATCGACTCCGGGCTCGGCGCCCAAGCCTCGATCTCTGCCCGCAGGCCCGGGTAGCAGTCCTCGAACGGTGGAGTGTCCGGGTCGAGGCTCACGAACAGGGCTCCGGCGACGATCTCGAGCCGGATCGGCCGGAGCCCGAGCGTCGCCCTATCGAACCCGGCGACGTCCGCGGTGTGGGGCGCATGGAACAGCGAGCCCTCGGACGAGTAGGTCCAGGCGTGGTACGGGCACGTGAGGCGGCGGGCGTTGCCGCAGCCCGTCGCGACCGCGTGGCCGCGGTGTCGGCACACATTGTGGAAGGCGCGGACGGCGCCGTCGTCGCCCCGGATGAGCAGCACCTCGTGACCGAGGATCGCCTCGACGGCGTAGTCGCCCGACTCGCCGATGTCGGCCGCATGCCCGAGGCACACCCAGCTCCTCTGGAAGATCCGTTCGTTCTCCAGTGCCAGCGTCGCGGCGGAGGTGTAGTCGCCGTGAGCCAGCCCGGCCCGAATCCGAGCTGAGTCGTTGTCGCACGCCACCTCGTGGAGGGCGGCGTACAGGCGGCCGGCCGGCGAGGTCATGGCGGGACGCCGATCACTTGTGGAGCAGATCCATAGTCTCGCTGTTGCCGGCTTGGAACGCCATCATCCCGTTGTACGCGTAGGTGGGCGCATCCTGCACGGTGTACATCAGGACGTCGCGGTCGCCGCTGTTCCAGTGCTCGTGGTACGAGTACGACGGGCACGAGAAGGAGTCGCCGTCCTCCCAGTCGATGCGGTACTCGTCGATGGTGGAGTACCCCGACCCGCTGATGATGTAGTACATCGACCCGGGCGTGTGTCGGTGCATGTCGATCCGCTCTCCGGGCTTGAGCAGGTGGATGGTGACCCACATGGTGGGGATGGTCGAGTTGTTGGGCCCGTCGGTCGATCGCAACGACAGGTAGCGAGTGTTGCCGTCCCACTGGGGATCGTCGGCCATCGCCTCGAGTCGGGTCCGGATCTCCCGCATCGACCAGTGCGCAGGACGGATCGCCGGCGGGATGGATCCCGCGAAGTACTCGGGATGGCTCTGGAGCTCGGCCGCCGACGGGTCCACGGCCCGGAACTCGGTCGGGGTGGTGCTGTTGCGCTGGAGTGGCTTGGTCATGGGTGCTCCTTCGTGTCCGGATGGTCGGGATGGTCGGAGGCCGGGGTCGCGAAGTGGTGGCGGTAGCCGTCGACGACTCCCGTGAGCAGGTCGACGAGGTCGCGTCGCCCGTCGAACGGAACCAGATCGGTCAGGTACAGCGCGATGAGCTCATCGAGCCGCGCCCGGCACAGAGCGAAGAAGGCGTTGGTGTCGGCGGTGACGTGAACCCGTATGACCCGTCCGTCGTCGGTGTCGGCCTGCCGGGCGATGAGGCCGCGCTCCTCGAGCCGGGCGATCCGGTAGGTCGCGTGGCGAGGCTCGGCAGCGAGGCGATGGGCGAGGTCGCTCATTCGCGCGCCGTCGGGATGGGCGGCGAGCACGCCCTCGAGGATCACGACATCGTCGCTGATGACACCCAGCTCGGCTCGCAGCTCGCGATCGACGTGGCGAGTCACCATGCGAGAACTGTCGGTGAAGGCCTCCCACAGACGGCGGTCGATCTCATCGATGTCGGCCACGTCGACAGATTATTACGAATTCGAAGTTATTGTCAACCGGCACTGCGATCCAAGTGGAGCTAAGGTGAATTGTCTTGGGGTTTCAGGGGGTTGCATTTTGTCGCTTGA
>VYCM01000053.1 GCA_009843915.1 Acidimicrobiaceae bacterium
TGACCTTGTCGCCGATTGCTATATCCGGAGCCAGGAACGCCAGCGCGATGCCCTGTCCCAGCACCGGCGAGAAGTTGCCGCTGCTGACCACTCCGATCTCGTCGTAGCCCCGACGCACAGCGCATCCGTCGCGGGGCGGCCTGCCCTTCTCTGCCAGCAGGCCCCGGAGCCGCCGCCATGGCCCGGCCTCGCGCTCCGCCTCCAGCGCGGCCCGGCCCCTGAAGTCGCCCTTGTCCCAGCGCACGACCCAGCCCAGCCCGGCCTGCAGCGGTGTGATGCCTGGACCCAGCTCGTGGCCATGCAGCGGCAGCCCCGCCTCAAGGCGCAGGGTGTCGCGGGCCCCCAGGCCGGCCGGCGAGACGCCCGCGTCCGCCAGGCGCTGCCACACCGCCGGGGCGTCGTCGACCCCGACCGTCATCTCAACGCCGTCCTCTCCGGTGTAGCCGGTGCCGGCCACCGTGACCGGGATCCCACCGAAACGGGCGGACGCGACCTTGAACCGTCCAATCGAGGCGACCTCCTCTCCGCCGGCGGCCGCGAGCCGGGCTCGGGCCTCGGGACCCTGGACGGCGATCACCGCCCGGTCCGCGGTGACGTCCGCGATGTCCAGATCGCCGGCCCCCTCTCTCAGGGCGCCGACTACCCGGTCGGTGTTGGATGCGTTCGGCATCACGTCGAATAGGTCGGGGCCGATCCACCACACGATGATGTCGTCGAGCACGGAGGCATCGGAGGCATCCAGCAGGTGGGTGTACTGGGCTGATCCGACCCCGACGCGGTCGAGATCGTTGGTCAGCGCCCATTGCAGGCTGCGGTGGGCGGCTGCGCCCTGCACTCGCACCGTCCCCAGGTGGGACACGTCGAACATGGCGGCGCTCGTGCGGCAGGCCATGTGCTCGGCCACCGTGCCGGTCTCGTATTGAAGGGGCATGTTCCAGCCGCCGAAGGGCACCAGCTTGGCACCGGCCTGCTCATGCACCTCGCGCAGAGGCGACTGTCTCAACTCGTCAGCCATGCCCGCTCGGCCTCAGGCAGCAACGGCCAAGCCGTACTTGCGGCCGATCCACTCCATGTCTCGACGGTTCAGGAGCTTGACTCGAACGTCGGGATGAGTCTCAGCGAGCAGCCTAAGCTTCTGCTTCTTGCGGTTGACCAGCCGCTGCCGCAACGTCGTGAGCTCCACGTACATGTCGAAGTCGGGCAGGTAGAAGTCGGGGGTGAATCCGCACACCGTGTTCCCGTCGGAGTCTCGCTCGAGCACGAACATGCGGGGCTCGTACTCCCAACGGATCCCATAGGAGTCGAGCAGGCTGGCGAAAGCCTGCTCGGAGGGATGGGCGAACGTCATCAGGTCAGGACTCGCCGATCGCCGTCCGGAACTCGTCGGTGGCCTCGTCCACCTCGTCTGCAGTCTCGTCGTCGGCGTCGTCGGCGGAGGGCCGCAACTCGATGATGGCTGCGTCCACCTCCTGCTTGACGTTCGACAGCGGCAGGACGTTGAGCACGCCCTGGCCTCTCTGCAGCACGTCGACGAACTCGGCCTCGCTGCGGGCGCACACGACGTTGGAGCCGTCGATCACGAGGTTGGCCCGCGAGACGTCCTCCCGCAGCTCGCTGCGCATGTACTCGAAGATCGACCGGACCTTCTCCAGCTTGATCCCCGAGTCGAGCAGCCGCTTGATGACCTTCAGCTCCAGCAGGTTGGCGTAGCTGTACTGGCGGCGGCTCCCGCTGCCGGTGGCCCTGGCCAGGGAGGGCACCACCAGATCGGTGCGGGCCCAGTAGTCGAGCTGGCGGTAGGTGATGCCTACAACGTCGGCGGTGAGCTTCGCGCTGTACCCCTGGACGGTGTGCGCCGTTGCCTCCATTAGCCGCTCCTTGCTTGTCGCTGGTGGCCGCCGCGGACGACGATCACGATGACCGGTCACCATGACCAGTGCTATGACAACCCCGAAACTACGACGCTGTCACCTGTGGAAACTCTAAGGCTCCAAGGGGCGCGAGTCAACCACCGGGCACTGAACGCCTCCCCTGGCAGCCCGATTCGCGGTCGGTGGCGCGCGCCGATCCGGTGCGCTAGTGGCTGCCGAAATCCTCGGGCGAGACGGAGTCGATGAACTCCTTGAACTGCTCCACGACCTCTTCGGCCTGCTCCTGCCCCGCCACCGCGACGCCGTCGGTGGTGTAGCCCGCCTCCTGTATCACCGCCTCCTCAGCGAAGATCGGCGTGCCGGTGCGGGCCGCCAGCGCGATTGCGTCCGAGGGGCGGCTCGACAGCACGAAGCGGCCGCCGTCGCGCAGCAGGTGCAGCTCCGCGTAGAACGTCTTGTCCCGCAGTTCGGTGACCACGACACGCTCGAGGTCGGCTGACAGCTCGTCGAGCACGTTGCGGAGAAGGTCGTGGGTCATGGGCCTGGGAGTCGTGACCCCGTCGAGGGCGATGGCGATGGCCGTCGCCTCGGGAGCCCCGATGAAGATGGGGAGCAGCCGGGCCTCATCCGACATCTCGCGCAGCAGCACTATCGGCGTGTTGGAAGGCAATTCCACCCTCACTCCGACCAGCTCCATCTGCTGCACGGCGGCATCCTAGCCGGGGCCGGTCTCGGTGGACGATCCGTAGAAGGTCGGGACGTAGGCGTCGGGGTCCTCGGCCAGCAACTCCATGTCGGCCGCAGCGACGAGGCGCAGATTGCGGTAGCGGCCCTCGTGGTCGAGCCCGAAGCCGATCACGAACGCGTCGGAGACTTCAGACCCCGCGAAGTCGATTTCCACGGGCACCACGCGGCGGATCCGCCGGTCCAGCAGCGTGCACACGGCCACCGAGCGAGGCCGGCGGCGCTGAAGCTCGGAGCGCAGGAAGGCGGTGCTGAGACCGGTGTCGACGATGTCTTCGACGATCACCGCGTCGCTGCCGGCGATGTCGATGTCGAGGTCCTTGAGCAGGCGTACACGTCCGGAATCGGGGGTGTAGGGCGTGATGGCCATGAAGTCCACGCTCAGGGGAACGGTCATGGCCCTGACGAGGTCGGCCAGGAACGGGACGCTGCCCCGCAGCACGCCGATGAGCACGACGCCGTCGGGATAGCGGGCTGACATCTCCGCGGCCAGGCGAGCGACGATCGCATCGATCTGCTCGGCGGTCAGCAGCACGCGCGGCTCGGCCGGCACTGGGGGCTCGGAGGGCACCGTGCTCAGTCCAGGTGGGTGCGGAGCGTGCGCTGGAGCAGCAGCCGCCGCAGTTGTTCGGTCAGCTCGACGATCTCGGCCAGCTCGGTGCGCAGCCGGTCCGTCTCGCCCCGAGCGATCAGCGGTCCCAGCAGCTGCTCGTAGATGCCGGCTTCACGGTCGGCGGCCACCTTGAACATTCTCAGGTTGCGGGCCGGTATGCCGTGGTCGGCAAGAGCCGCGGCCGTCCGCGCCGTCAGGAGCGCATCATGGTCGAACACTGGATCCGTCCCGTCGTCCGCTTCCGCTTCGCCGTCGCCGTCGGACCGTTCCCCGACCGGGACGATGATGCCGAGCCGCTGCAGTTCGGCTATGTGCTCGGCGTCTATGCCGACGGCCCGAGCCAACCCGGCCGCGGTGAGGCTGACCGATCCGTCCGGTGCGGTCTCTGCCGCAGCTGCCGCGTCTGCGTCGTCTCCGGTGCCGGTGCGCGAGCGGGTGGTGAACAGCGACGGTGTCGCGGCAATGGCCTCAGCCCCGGCGCCGGTGCGCGGCGCGGCTCTGGCCACCGCCCCCGAAGCCAGCCGGCGCTTGATCTCCTTGAGGGGCAGGAAGTGGTCGCGCTGCTGGATCAGCACCCAGTTGAGCCGCTCGATGTCGGCCTCGAAGAACTTCCGGTAGCCCGACGGGGTCCGCTGCGGGGCGATCAGGCCCTGGCTCTCCAGGAACCGGATCTTGGATATCGTCAGGTCCGGGTGCTCGTCTGCGAGCAGCGAGAGCACCTCGCCGATGGACCGGTGGGCGCGGCTCACTGGGGCGACGTCCCGTGCACGAACACGAGCTTGAACTTCCCGACCTGCACTTCGTCGCCCTCGTTGAGCTCGCCTTCATCGACGAGTTGGCGGTTGACGTAGGTGCCGTTCAGCGAGCCCACGTCGCGGATCGAGTAGCGGGCGCCGTCGCGTTCCACCTCGGCGTGGCGGCGCGACACGGTGATGTCGTCGAGAAAGATGTCGCTGTCGGGGTCGCGCCCCACCGACACCACGTCGGAATCCAGCGCGTAGCGGGCTCCGGCCTTTGAACCCTGGTTGACCACGAAGAGGCCTTGATGGCGCCCGAAGGCCGATCGGTCCACGTGCACCGTTCCCGGAGAGGCATCGGGCTCCACCGCCCGGTGCTCGGTGGTGACGTCCTCGGGTTCCGGCCGCTCCCCGCCGGGCACGTCGGCGTCTGCTCGGCGGCGGTTGCTGCGGCCACTCGGGCCCGGCGTGGACGCCACTTCCCTACCCCGCTATCAGATCCCTGTAGCCGTCGGCGTCGAGCAGGTTGTCGAGCTCGGCGGCGTCATCGAATGCGATCGAGCAGATCCATCCATCTCCGTAGGGATCCTCGTTGAGCCTCTGCGGAGCACCGGCCAGCTCGTCGTTGACCTCGCTCACCACCCCGCCCACCGGGGCGAACAGCTCCGACACCGACTTGGTCGACTCCACCTCCCCGAACGGCTCTCCCTGGTCGACCCGGTCCCCTACCTGGGGCAACTCCACGTAGACGACATCGCCGAGAGCGTCCTGCGCATAGTCGGTGATGCCGATGCGGGCAACGTCCCCGTCGACTACCGCCCACTCGTGATCGGTGGAGTAGCGCAAGTCTTCAGGAATGTTCATGTCCCGAAGCTACCCCATACAGGCAACGAACTCGCGACCAGCCGGCGCGGTGGGCTTCCATGTACCTGCGCCCGCTCTTGGTGTTATCGTGCTGTTGCAAGCGTTTACGAGGTTTCGGGAGAGGTCCGGTGG
>VYCM01000012.1 GCA_009843915.1 Acidimicrobiaceae bacterium
ACAGGAACCTGAATCCTGCGCGTCTGCCAAATTCCGCCACTCGCGCGTGGCCCCGACCCACCGCGGGCGGACCGGGCACACGAGGCTAGCGGCCCGCTTAACGAATCGCCTGCCTGCAGAGCGGTCCCGAGTCCGGCTGACGAGGGCCGTTAGCATCGCCGGAGTGCGCCTGGATTACGGGGCCGCCACCCATGTGGGCCTGCACCGCCACGAGAATCAGGATCGATACCTCGCCGACGGTGCCGTCTTTGCGGTAGCGGACGGGCTCGGAGGCCACGCGGGAGGGGGCACCGCGGCGGGCATAGCCACCGACGTCCTCTCCCGTGACACGGGCGTCGACTCGCTGGCCCAGCTGATTGCGCTGGTGGGCGCGGCCAACATCGCCATCCTGGAAGCGGCCAGGGACGATCCGAGCCTGTTCGAGATGTCAACGACCCTGTGCGTGCTGGCTGGAATCAACGGCGCCGAGGACAGGCCGCGGCTGGCGGCCTGCAACGTTGGCGACTCCCGGCTCTACGTGCTCACCCCGGACGGCTTCAGCCGCATCACCATCGACCACACGATCTCCGAGAATCTCGTCCGCGACGGCGTCATCTCCGAGGCTGAGGCGGCCACCCACGCCGACCGCCACACTCTCACCCGGGCCGTCGGGTTCGAGCGCCGGGTGCACGTCGACGGCTGGGAGCTGGCGGCCGTGGAGGGGACCCGCTTCCTGCTCTGCAGCGACGGGCTGACCAACGAGGTACCCGACTTCGAGATCGCTGAGGTACTGCGATCCGTCGAGGATGCTGGAGCCGCAGCCGGCAGCCTGGTGGAGCGAGCAGTGCGGCCGGGGCACGGCCGCGACAACGTCACCGCGGTAGTCGTCGACGTCGTGGGCGACCCCGGACTCCAGCCTGACGGTTCGGGCCAGCTCGTCGTGACGTTCCAGCCCGCTGTGCTGACCTGATCGCGGCGCCGGTCAGCCGCGCGATTCACGGCTCTTATCCCGGCCTAGGGCCGCCCGTTACAATGGCTGACGGTGTCAGATGAGGGCCTGACCGTCTTCAACGGTCGCTACGAGTTGCTCCGCCGCATCGCGCGCGGCGGGATGGCCGACGTCTACCTGGCCCGGGACGCGTCGCTCGACCGGCAGGTGGCGGTGAAAGTCCTGTTCCCCGAGTTCGCCAATGATCCGAGCTTCGTCGAGCGCTTCCGCCGGGAGGCGAAGGCCGCGGCCAACCTGAACCACCCCAACATCGTCGGCATCTACGACTGGGGTCAGGAGCAGGGCACCTACTACATCGTCATGGAATACGTGGTGGGCCGCAGCATGGCCGACGTGATGCGCTCCACCGGTCGTCTCAGCCCCGACCGGGCCGCAGAGATCGCGTCCGACGTGGCCGAAGCGCTCAGCAGCGCCCACAACGCCGGGCTCGTGCACCGCGACGTCAAGCTCGGCAACATCATCGTCAGCGACGACGGCCAAGTGAAGGTGGCCGACTTCGGCATAGCCACCGCCCTGGCCCGAAGGACCGGCGACAACCTCACCCATATCGGGTCGGTCATGGGCACGGCCACCTACTTCTCGCCCGAGCAGGCCCAGGGCAAGGCCCTCGACGGTCGCAGTGACCTGTACTCGCTCGGGGTCGTGCTCTACGAGATGATCGTCGGCAAGCCGCCCTTCACCGCCGACACCTCGACCGCGGTGGCCGTCAAGCATGTGCAGGAGCGTCCGCTCGCGCCGTCACTACTGGGTGTGAGCATCGTGGAGTCCCTCGAGGCCATCATCCTCAAGCTGCTGGCCAAGAACCCGGCCAACCGCTATCCCAAGGCGGAGGACCTGCGCGCTGATCTTCAGCGTTACCTGGCCGGCGCCCACAGGATCCCGACCCGGACCGGCCAGTCGCCCCCGGTCCGTACGAGCGAGCGTCCTGCGACCGGATCGCAGGTGCCGCCGGCCCCGGTGGCAGGCCGGCCGCGCACCGGCCCGGTGGCGACCGCTCCTCCGCCCAGTGGCGGTCCGCCCACCGGGCCCCGCGCCCAGGTGCCCGCCGCGCCGGGGCCAGGGCCGGGGCCTCCGCCCCAGTACGTGCCGCCGGCCTACTACTACGAAGAGGTCCACCGATCCGACGGCTGGAAGCGGACGGTGCTCATGTTCTTCGGTCTGGTGGTCCTCGTGGCCGCCCTCGGCTTCCTGGGGTGGATCTTCTACGATTCGCTGGGCCTGGGCGACAACAACGGGCCCACAGAGCCGACCACCCCCGACGGTGCCGCGCTGATCGAAGTGCCCGACGTGTCCGGGCTCAGCTACGGGGAGGCGGACGCCCTGCTGCGGTCGGCCGGTCTGGAGCCGGAGCCCAGCTACCAGGTCAACACAGGCGTGCCCGAGAACACGGTGTTCGCCCAGAGCCCGCCTGGGGGCCAACGGATCGAGGAGGGTGCCACGGTGGCGCTCACTGTCAGCCAGGGCGAGATCCCGAGAGTTCCACCGGTGCGGGGCCGCAACCGCGTCGACGCCACCGAGATCCTTCGGAGCGCGGGCTACGAGGTCATCGTGATCGAGGGCACCAGCCAGGCCGAGGCGGGCATCGTGGTGGGCCAGGAGCCCTCCTCGAAGACCGAGCTCGCGCTGGGCGAGGCGGTGACCATCACGGTCTCCACCGGGCCGGGGCAGATCTTCGTGCCCGACGTGCGGGGCCAGACACTGATCCAGGCCATCCAGACTCTGGCCGACCAGGGGTTCCGCGTCGCCGAGCGGCGCGAGCCGTCGGCGACGGTCCCGGAGGGCGAGATCATTGAGACCGATCCGCTCCACGGGTTCCCGGTGGCTGTCGGCCTGGAGATCTACATCATCGTTTCGGACGGCCCTCCGCTGGTGGCTATCCCCGACGTCCAGGGCCTGCTGTTCGACACCGGGAAGCTGACCATTGAACGGGACGGGCTCGTCGTCGGCATCGTGACGTTCGAACCGGTCGAGCCGGGATCGTCGGACGTGGGCCGGATCCTGGCCCAGACACCGCCCCCGAACCTCGAAGTGTCGGCTGGGACCGAGGTGGATGTCGTGGTGGGGGAGTCGTCCGAGGCCGAGGGCGATCAGATCGGGCCTGAGCAACCCGAGGGCGAAGGCGGCGAGACCGAAGGCATCGACCAGGCCGGCTAGCTACAGCGGGCCAGGAAGTTCTTGAGCAGGTCTCGGCCCGCGTCGGTGAGCACCGACTCCGGATGGAACTGGACCCCCTCGGTCGGGTGGTGCCGGTGCCGCAGACCCATCACCAGGCCCTGATCGCAGGTGGCGGTCACGTCCAGGACGGGTGGCACCGAGGCGCGCTCAACGATCAGCGAGTGGTAGCGGGTGGCGGTGAAGGGGTTGGGCAGGCCGTCGAACACCCCTGAGGAGTCGTGCTCGATGACTGACGTCTTGCCGTGCATCACTTCCGGTGCCCGGATCACGGATCCCCCGAATGCCTGCCCGATGCACTGCATCCCCAAGCACACCCCGAAGATGGGCACCGAGCCGCTCAGCGCGGCCAGCAGATCGTTGCTCACGCCCGCGTCGTCCGGCGTACCTGGTCCCGGACTGATCAGCACCCCGTCAGGCTCGAGCGCCCGCACCTCGTCGGCCGTGACCGCGTCATGCCGGTACACCAGAGGCTCAGCCCCCAGCTCCCCCAGATACTGCACCAGGATGTAAACGAACGAGTCGTAGTTGTCGACAACAACAATCCTGGGGCCCATCCCCAGAAGGCTAGGTCGCAGCCGCGGAGTCCCGAGCCTCGACAGCCTCCAAGACATGGAGGGCGATATCCGCGACCTGCACCGAGTCCTCCTCCACGCCAGCCGCCCGCACCCCGTCGTCCATCATGATGTAGCAGAACGGGCAGGCGGTGGCGATGCGCGACGCCCCCGTGTCGAGCAGTTCCCGGGACCGCTCGTCGTTCACCTTGGTGCCGATCGTCTCCTCCATCCACATGCGGGCCCCGCCCGCGCCGCAGCACATGCCCTTGGTGCCGTTGCGGGGAGCCTCCACCAGGTCGATGCCGCCGAGCGAGCCGAGCACCCGCCGGGGCGCCAGGTACACGTCGTTGTGCCGCCCCAGGTAGCAGCTGTCGTGGTAGACGACCCTCTCGGCGAGGGTGGCCCCTTCGAGGTCCAGGCGGCCCTCGGCCACCAGCGCCTCGAGGAACTGGCTGTGGTGGACCACCTCGTAGTGCCCGCCGAGTTGCGGGTACTCGTTGGCCAGCGTGTTGAAGCAGTGGGGGCACTGGGTGACGATCTTGCGCACCCCCATCGAGTTGAGGGTCTCGATGTTGGCCGACGCCAGCATCTGGAACAGGTACTCGTTGCCTGAGCGCCGGGCCGAGTCGCCGGTGCAGTTCTCGGCCGGGCCGAGGATGGCGAAGTCCACGCCGGCCCGCTCCATGAGCTGGGCCATGGCCCGGGCCACCTTCTTGTTCTTGTCGTCGAATGACCCCGCGCACCCGACCCAGTACAGGTACTCGGCGTCCAGCGGGTCGCCGCCGGACAGGACCCGCACGCCGTCGAGGTCCCGGGCCCAATCGGCCCGCTCGGTCTGGCTGAGCGACCACGGGTTGGACGAGTTCTCCATGCCCCTGAAGGCTTGGCCCAGCTCCGAGGGGAAGTCGCTCTCCATCAGGGTGAGGTAGCGGCGCATGTCCAGGATCTTGTCGAGGATCTCGATGTTGACCGGGCAGATCTCGTCGCAGGCCCGGCACGACGTGCAGGCCCACAGCTCCTCGGTGCTGATGCGCTCGAACATCCAGTTGGCCGGCACCTCGACGGTTTCCTCACCACTGCTTAGGGGCGGCGACGTGGGCGGGCTGCCGGTGAGGGCCATGACCTCGCCCGTCTTGAGCACG
>VYCM01000058.1 GCA_009843915.1 Acidimicrobiaceae bacterium
GGGCTGTGACGACCAGCCCGAGTCGTCGGGGGGAGGCGGGGGCATATCGGACATGGGCGGCTCCTTCGGCCTCAGAGATCGGCGGGCGTCACGACGGTAGCAGAGCACCTGATCAGGGGCCGCGGGATACTGATCTGGGCAGCCCGATATGTCGGGCAGGTGGATGTGGAGCCGCCAGACTTGGCTTCACACCTTGATGACGAGCGTTCCGGCGGCCTTGTCGTGCAGTCCTTGTCGGGCCCGGTCCCAGGTCAGGAAGCCATAGACGACAAGAATCGGGGCCCATCCGAGGAGGATCATCGGGACCCATACAAAGCGCGAATTGACGCTTGACAGCAGCAGCCCCATGATGATTGTCAATATCGGCGAAATGACGATCTGCGCGACTAGCGGAATTGTCCATCGCATGATGGACCTCCCCCACCCGGGTCTTGAGCCATCGTCGATCCCGACGACTCTGATGCGGGTGGCCATCTTGCCGAGCGTCTGCCCCCTTGTAGCTGTCAGTGCTACCTCGTAGACAATGCCGACCAGCATCACCGCCAAGACTGCAATCGCGACGATGCGGAGGACGGCGTCCACATCGAGTAGCCAATCCGAGGGCTCGTCGACGAGACCAGTGTCTGGGCCGTATCGGATGACGAGGATCAACAGCGTGATGAAGACAACCACCATGATGAGGACATCCAGGACGCGAGCGGCCAGGCGGGCAGCGGCGTGGGCCAGTTCGACGACCTCGCCGTTGCCGAGGCTGGCCCAGCCCTTGGCCGCTTGAAGATTCGGGTACGCACCCTCCGGCGGAGGCGGGGGAGTGTCGGACATGGCCGGCTCGTTGGCTTCAATCATTGACGGACACGCCGACGGTAGCAGGGAGCCTCGGCGCAAGATGAAGGGGCCTGTACCACGCATAGCGTTCCACAGAAGCCTCGGAGTGCTTCGGTAGTCTCGCCGTGTGAGTTCGCCCAGGGTTCGGTTTGCGCCCGCGCCTACGGGGTTCCTGCATGTGGGGAGCGCCCGGACGGCGCTGTTCAACTGGCTGTTCGCCCGGCATCACGGTGGTGAGATGGTGCTGCGAGTGGAGGACACCGACGCCGCGCTGAAGACCCAAGAGTACGTGGACGCCATCATCGAGCCCTTGCGGTGGCTGGGCCTCGACTGGGACGCGGGGCCCTATTTCCAGTCCGAGCGCACCGACGCGCACGCGGCCGCCATCGAGCAGTTGCTGACCGACGGTGCCGCCTACTACTGCGACCTGACCAGGGACGAGATCGAGGCGCGGTGCACGGCGGCCGGGCTCCCGGCCGGCTACCACGGCTGGTCCCGCGACCGCGACGTGGCTGACGGGCCGGGCGTGGTGGTGCGGTTCCGCTGCCCCGACGACGGTGAGACCGTGGTCAACGACATCGTGCGGGGCCGGGTGAGCTTCCCCAACGAGTCGTTGGAGGACTTCGTGATCCGTCGCGGCGACGGGTCGCCCACTTTCCATCTGGCCAACGCGGTCGACGACCACGACATGGGCATCAGCCACGTGATCCGGGGCGAGGACCTGCTCAACACCACCCCTCGCGTGCAGCTCATCTGGCAGGCCCTCGGCTACGGAGCCCCGCCGGTCTATGCCCACCTGCCGCTGCTGGTCAACGCCAAGCGCCAGAAGCTGTCCAAGCGGCGCGACGACGTGTCCCTCGACAGCTACCGCCGGGCGGGCTACCTGCCCGAGGCCATGGTCAACTACCTGGCCCTGCTGGGCTGGGGGCCGCCCGACGAGGTGGAGATCCGCCCGCTGCACGAGATCGTCACACTGTTCGACCTCGACGCGGTCAAGCCGGCCGCGGCGTTCTTCGACCCCGCCCGTCTCGACCACATCAACTCCGAGTACATCAAGGCACTCACCCCCGAGCAGTTCGCGGAGCGGGCCGAGCCGTTCCTGACCGGCGCCGATGCGCCGTGGGCCCCCGAGCGGTATGACCGTGACATCGTGCGGTCGCTGGCCGGCGAGATCCAGCAACGGATCGCGCACCTCGATGAGGTCGCAGGCTGGATCGACTGGATCCTCCGCCCTGACGTGGTCTTCGACGAGAAGGCCTGGAACAAGGCCATCGTCAAAGGCCGGTCCGCCGCCGAGGTGCTGGAGGCGGTAGAGGCCCGGCTCGTCGACGACGACTTCTCCTCGGCCGAGCGGCTCGAGGCCATCGTCATGGGCGTCGGTGACGGGCTCTCCGAGAGCATGGGCGCACGGGTGCGGTCCCAGCCCCCCGTCCGGGTGGCGCTGTCCGGCACCGGCGCAGGACTGCCCTTGTGGGAGCCGATGCGCCTGCTGGGGAAGGACGAGACGCTCGCTCGCATCCGAAAAGCGCGGTCGCGCCTGTAGGTTTCCTTCGTCCCGCGGCCGGGTCTTGGCGAAGCGGCCGCCGCGGGCCAGACCCGCAATCGCGGTCAGCGCTTCCCCGCAACGACCACTACCCCGGGGAGCGCACCATGTGGTGCCCATGTCTTCTTTGCAGGTTCCTGGCGCGTCGGCGGCGCCGCGCCGCATGGCTTCTCTTCGTGCCGACGGTGACCATGGCCCTGGCCGCGACTATGTCACCCGCTGCGGCCGCGTCGGCGGCACACCATGAACGGCCGGTGTTCCGCCCGCCGGTCGACGCGCCGGTCACCGACCCGTTCCGGCCGCCGGAGAACCCCTACGGTCCGGGCAACCGAGGGGTCGAGTACGGCACCGAGCCGGGAGACGTGGTGCGGGCGGCCGCGGCCGGCACGGTGTCCTTCGCAGGCGCAGTGGCCGGAACCCTCCACGTGACCGTCGACCACGGCGGCGGGCTGGTCAGCTCGTACTCGTACCTCCAGCGCCTCGGCGTGCGGGCCGGCGCCGCCGTCGATCGGGGCGCAGTGATCGGCCTCGCCGGTGAGCGGCTGCACTTCAGCGTGCGGCTGGAAGGGGCCTACGTCGACCCGGCCGGCTTCATCGGTGCGCGCCGGGTGAGGGTGCGGCTCGTGCCGCTGTGGTCGGCGCGGTCCGCCGGCGGTCCTCGTACACTGCGGCGTTGGCCCTCAGGGGCTCGACGGCGTCGAACGGCGTCGCCGAATCATTCCGCAACCCGCGCCTTCACCCGGTCGTCCAGGCGTCCGGCGCGGGCCACGTAGAACCGGGAGAGCAAACAGGCATGGCCGTCGTCACCATGAAGCAACTGCTGGAGGCCGGGGTTCAGTTCGGCCACCAGACCCGCCGCTGGAACCCGAAGATGAAGCGCTTCATCCACGGCGACAAGGCCGGGATCCACATAGTCGACCTCCGCCAGACCCTGGCCCATCTCGAGCGGGCCTACGTCTTCGTCCGGGACCTCGTCGCTAACGGCGGCACGGTCCTGTTCATCGGCACCAAGAAGCAGGCCCAGGACTCCGTGCAGTCCTTCGCCGAGCGCTGCAACATGCCCTACGTCAACGAGCGGTGGCAGGGCGGGATGCTCACCAACTTCCACACCATCGCCAAGCGCATCGCCAAGATGAAGCAGTACCAGCGCATGCGCGACTCGGGCGAATTCGAGGCCATGCCCAAGAAGGAGGCGCTGCTGCTCGACCGGGAGCTGACCAAGCTGGAGCGCAACCTGGGCGGCATCCGCGACATGGAGGAGCCGCCCGGTGCGGTGTTCATCCTCGACACCAAGAAGGAGTACATAGCGGTCACCGAGGCGCGCAAGCTGGGCGTGCCCATCGTCGCGGTGGTCGACACCAACTGCGATCCCGACCTCGTGGACTTCGCCATTCCCGGCAACGACGACGCCATCAGGTCCGGGCGACTCATGGCCCGAGTGATCTCCGACGCCGTACTGGAGGGCCGGTTCATCCATTCGAAGCGCACCGAGGCCACCACTACCGCCCGCGACGCCCTTACCGAGGCGGAGGTCGCCGAGCAGCAAGCCCTTGCCCGGGCGGAGGCGGCGGCCGAGGCAGCCGAGCGCGAGGCTCGCGTGGCCAAGGCCAAGGCCGAGGCGGCCGCCGCTGAGGACGAGGGCTCCGAAGCCGTCGCCGACGACGCCGAGTCAGAGTCGCATGCGGCCGCTGCTGAGGATGTCGGCTCCGAGAGTGCCGATGCTGTCGCTGAGGACGCCGAGTCCGAGTCGCAGGCTGCTGCTGAGGATGTCGAGTCCGAGGACACCGATGCTGCTGCTGAGGATGTCGAGTCCGAGGACACCGATGCTGCTGCCCGCGCTGACGAGCCGGACGAGGAGAACTGAGATGGCAGTCAGCGCCAAGGACGTGAAGGCACTGCGCGACGTCACCGGCGCGGGGATGATGGATGCCAAGAAGGCCCTGACCTCCGCCGACGGCGACATGGAGGCGGCCCGCCAACTCCTTCGAGAGCAGGGCTTGGCCAAGGCCGATGCTCGGAGCGGCCGTGACAACGATCAGGGCGCCATCGCGGTCGCCGGCGACGGCAAGGCCGCCGCAGTCGTTCAGCTCAAGTGCGAGACCGACTTCTCGGCCAAGAACGCGGGCTTCACCTCTCTGGTGCAAGCCCTCGCCGATGCCGTGCTCTCCGGCGGTCCCGGAGCGGTTGACACCCACGCAGCCGGGATCGAGGATCTCAAGCTGGTTCTGAAGGAGAACATCGAGGTCGGTGTGGTCGATCACATTCAGGCTGCCGACGGCAACGTTCTCGACTCGTACCTTCACCGTCAGGACGGGCGGGGCGTGAACGCGGTCGTTGTGGAGGGCAGCGGCGTGGGCGCGGAAGCGCTGCACCAGGTGGCCCTGCACGTCGCCTTCGCCAAGCCTCAGTTCCTGAGCGCGAGCGAGATCCCGGCCGCCGAGATCGAGCGGGAGAGAGCCG
>VYCM01000103.1 GCA_009843915.1 Acidimicrobiaceae bacterium
CCGGCGAGGCCGGCGGGCAGCTTGCCGGTGAACAGGATCACGATCCACGAGATGACCCCCACGACCGAGCTCACCACGGCCAGCACCGCCAGCACCACGTGGTGAGGGATCAGCAGCAGCCAGTGCACCAGCGGCCGCCAGTTGGCGATCCGCTCCGGGGTGTTGATCTGAAGTGATGCGGGATAGCTCATACGCGCACCTTAGATCACCCGATCCGGCAGTCCAAGACGCTCCCGCCCGGGGTTCAGAGGGGTTGGGCGAGGGTTGGGCGGTGGGTGTTGAAGAAGGGGCCTTGCTGGGCTTCTAGGGAGGCGGCCACCTGGTAGGGGACTAGGTCGGCTTCGACCGGTCCGACGATCTGCATGCCGATGGGAACGCCGGTGGAGTCGGCCAGGCCTATGGGGACGCTCATCACCGGGAGCCGGCCGAGGATGTTGAACGGGTAGGTCATGCAGAACGTCAGCATGTCGCGCAGCGCGGCGGGGTCGGCGTCGTCGCCCCGTCCGAGGTCGGCGGGGATGTCGTTGCGGGTCAGGGTGGGGCAGACGAGCGCGTCGAAGCCGGCTCCGAACACCTTGTTTCGCAGTTCGAGGTACATGTGGTCGCCGTACTTCCAGCTTTCCCACCACTGCTCCACGGTCACGTCGGGCGAGTCCTCGAACCAGTCCCGGATGTAGGGGGTCAGTTGGTCGGAGGCGCCGTCGGGGAGCACGCTCATCAACATGCTGCGGCTCAGGAAGTTGAGGTGGGTCACGGCGGTCGATAGGGCCGCGTCGGTCCAGTCGAGCTCGACGGGCTCGGACTCGATCCCGGCCTCGGCCAGGGCAGCGGTCGCGTGGGCGAGGGCCTCGGCGGCCTCCGCGCCGACGTCGAAGTAGCCCAGGTCGGTGCTCACCGCCACTCGCATGCCCCGCCCCGACGGGACGGGTTCGGGGAGTTGGTAGGGCTCAAGGGAGAACATGTCGGTGTCCAGGGGGCCTGAGATGGCGTTCTCGAACAGCGCGGAGTCGTTGACGGTGCGGGCCAGCGGGCCCGATGCGGCGTAGGTCTCGCGGTTCCACGGCCAGTACTCGGGGACCCGCCCCCACGGGGGCTTGAAGCCGACGAGGCCGTTGAGCGACGAGGGGATGCGGATCGATCCGGCGATGTCGGAGCCGGTGGCCAGGGTGGAGCTGCCCGCCGCCAGGCTCGCCCCGGACCCGCCGGAGGAGCCTCCGCAGGTGAGGTCGGGGTTCCAGGGGTTGCGGGTGACGCCGTGCAGATGTGACCAGGTCACCGCGGCCATCGAGAACTCCGGCGTCGCGGTGCGGGCATGCACGATGGCGCCCGCGTCGATGACTCGTTGGGCGATGGGGTCTGTGTGGGAGGCGACCTGGTCGGCGAACAGCAGCGATCCCTCCGTGATGCGCTGGCCCTCGATGTGGGGCTCGTCCTTCACCGCCAGCGGAAGTCCCTCCAGCGGGCGGTTCGTGCCCTTCGCGTAGGCGTCGGCCGCGGCGTCAGCAGCCACCAGCGCCTCCTCGAAGAAAGTGTCGGTGAAGGCGTTGATGGTCGGCTCGACCTCCTCGGCCCGGGCGATCACGGCCTCCATCAGCTCGCGGGGCGACATCTCCCGTCGGCGGAACAGCTCCACGGCATCGGTCGCCGACAGGTAGCAGAGATCGGTCGGGGAACTCATTCAACGACCCTATGCGGCTTGTCGATCAGTCCCGTCCTAACCTGTGGATCGAGGCCGACACTCAAGACGAATCCGATGCAAGGAGGGCCCGAGGGTGCTTACCAGACGAATGATCCTCACCTGTGCCGCGGGGCTGCTGGTCCTGGTGGGACTGGCGGCGTGCGCAGAGGATGACGTGGCCGGCGTGGGGGAGACCGCGGTGGCGACTATGTGGGGCGTCGACGGCGCGGCGATGGGCACCGTCACCATGGAGCAGGGGCCCCACGGAGTGCTGATCTCAGCCGATGTCAGCGGCCTGACCGAAGGCGGCCACGGGTTCCACATCCACACTGTTGGTTCCTGCTCGCCGGACTTCTCCGCAGCCGGTGGACACTTTGCGCCCGAGGGTCGTGGCCACGGCTTCCTGTACGTCGACGGAGCCCACGCCGGCGACATTCCGAACATCTATGCCGCCGGCGACGGCACCGCCCGGGCCGACTTCTTCACCGATTGGGTGACTCTGGCCGCTCATGGCACGACATCGGTATTCGATGCCGACGGCTCGACGATCATCATTCACGCCAAGCCGGACACCTACGGCTCCGAGGCTGGCGCCGGCGACCGGGTGGCCTGCGGAGTGATCACCCGCAGCTGACGGAGGCCGCGCCCGTGAGCACTCAGCGAGTTGTCATTGTCGGCGGGGGCTTCGCCGGGCTCAGTGCCGCCTACACGCTGAAGAAGCGGGGCATCACGCCGCTCGTGCTTGAGGCGTTGGATCGTGCGGGCGGGCGCGGGAAGGGCGAGGAGGTGGACGGGTTCTCGCTGGACATGGGGGCGTTCGTGTTCACATCGACCTACGACACCGCGTTCGGCCTGTGCGAGGAGCTGAGACTGCCGTTGGTGCGGTCGCAGATGAAGTTCGGCCACTTCCGCAACGGGCGATGGGTGACGACGACGCCGGAGCAGTCGATGTGGAACTTCGTGCGGCACCTGCGCACGGCCATCACCATGGGGTTCGGGTCGCCGGCGGGCATGCGTGCCGGCTCCAAGGTGATGCGGCAGATGCATCGGGAGGAGGATTATCTGAGTTTCGCCAGCGACAGCCCCCTGGCCGAGATCGACGACGACGAGACGTACGGCGGCTATCTGAAGCGGCTCGGTGTGCCGCGGAGCCTGCAGTTGACGCTCGGGGGGCCTCTCAAGATGGTGCTGGGCGATCCGGAGCCCGCAGGGCAGGCACTGATGCGGGCGTACATCGGGGAGACGATGCTGAGCAGCGGCACGGTGTTCATGCCCGAGCGCGGCATCGGATCCTTCAACGCGGCGCTGGCGGCGGCCTGCTCCGATGCGATCCGCGTCTCGACACCCGTCCGCAGGATCGTCGTCGCGGACGGGGCGACGACCGGCGTGGTCACCGACGGCGAGACCATCGAGGCCGACGCGGTCATCTGCGCCGTGCCCGGCACCAAGGTCCCGGATCTCATTCCGGAACTGCCGGCAGAAACCCGCCGCGCCCTCGGCACCGTCGACTACTCGACCGGTTGCCGGGTGGTGATCGGGCTGGACCGCTCCCCGCTGCCGGCGGGCTGGCACGGTGCGCTGTACCCGGAGGACGACGACGCCCCGCTTCTGCTGGACAGGTCCGCCTTCCTGCCGGACTGCGCGCCCGCCGGGCACGGCCTCCTCGACCTGCTCATCGGGCGCGACCGCGCCAGGGAGCTGATCCCGCTCGACGACTCAGAGATCAAGCGCCAGATGCTGGGCGCCGCCCGCCGCAATGCTCCGCCGGGTTCGGCCCTTCCCGGCGACGACGAGGGCCTGTTCTTCCGCGTCTACCGCTGGGAGGAGGCACTGTGCATGGGATCACCGGGGATGCTCGCCGCGATGACGGAGATCCCGGGGCAACTCGCAGGCAACATCGACAACCTGTTCCTGGCGGGCGACTACATGGGGATCCCGTCGGTCAACGGTGCGCTCTCCAGCGGCCACAAAGCCGCCACCCAAGCCGCAGACCTCCTGTCATCCCGCCCCACCTAGCCGCCGCCAGCCACCGTTCTGTGAGCAACGAAGCCGCCTCAGTCGGCATATCTGCTCACAGAACGAACCTAGAGTGGTCGCGTGGGTCGGATGAGGTTCGGACTTCTGGCGCTCGCTGTCGTGGCGCTGCTGGCGGCGGGGTGTGGCGAGGCCGACGACGACGCCGGCGTGATCACTACCAGCGCGGTGAGCGCGGCGCTGGCCGACACGGTGGAGGTACCCGTCTATCAGGCGACCACCTCTGCCACCACGCTGCTCACGATGCCTGCCATGGGCGCTGATGCAGACCCCCAGCCGACGGGCGTGTCACCCACGGTGGTCGCCACCGTCGCTCATGACCGCCAGCACTTCTTCATCAGCATTGCGCTACCGCCGGGCGCCCAGATCGCCGGTGGTGACGCGATCGAGTTCGAGATGTGGAGCGACAGCGAGCGTCTGGTGATGGACACTCGCGACTATCAGCGGCTGCTGGATGCCGCTCCCGGCACCGAGTTGGGGCCGCTAGAGCCAGGACTCTTCTCTGTCGACCTGGCCGCCATAGGGTCAAGCCACCCAGGGCTACTAGGTGCACTGGTTGGCGTCTCGCTCCCTTCTCTGAGGGATCTGGCCGACAACCTTCCCGCAGCCCTGGACACCATCGAACAGATCTCGGAGGATCCCCCGATCTTTGTGGGCTCGACTACTGCTGCGAGCCTGATCCGCGCTCGGGGCGCCGATCTCGAAGTCGCGATGCGCTCCACTGTTGCAGGGATGGCGCTGACTTCCCCAGCGGATGTCGATGAACTGACCGAGCTGTTCACTGAGGTCTTCAGCACCGCGGCGGCAGAGGTCGTGATCGAGCTCGACGATCAGGGCTTGGTGAGCGTCCTGTCGACCCGCGAGGACATGTCGGGTCTCTTCACCGCTGTCTTGGAGGCGGAGAGTCTGGCCGCCGGTGCGACGGATCAGGAGATGCGAGAGGCGCAGCAAGCTCTTGAGGGTGCTGAGCTCATCCTTGAGACTCGCTCGGTGTACGAGACCGACGTTGAGCTGGAGGTCCCGCTGCTCCCGGCAGCCACCGAGGACCGCACCGACGAATGGCGCGAGTTCCTGATCGACGCCGGCTTCGATAGCTGAGGGCGGGGGCTAGTCCGGGCGCCAGGCCTCGAGTTCTATGCCTAGGCCGTCGGCTATTCGGTTGGCGTAGGCGTAGTAGCCGACCACCTCTGCGATGTCGAGGATGTCGCGGTCGGAGAACCCGGCTGATCGCAGCGCTTCGACATCGGCGTCCTCCATGGCGCCGGGGGTCTTGGTGAGCTTGACCGCGAAGGCCAGCATCGCTGCTCGCTTCGGCGACAGCGGAGCCGTGGTCCAGTCCTGCTCGACCGCGGCGACCAGCTCGTCGTCGTTGATCAGCCGGCGCAGACCGCTCCGGTGGTGGACCACTCAATAGTGGCAGTCGTTGGCGAGGCTCACGACCAGTGCGATCAGCTCGCGCTCGGCCTTGCGCAGCGTCGCCGTGCCGGCCATGGCCGACTCGTACAGGGCCAGGTGGGCCCTCATGCTGCGTGGGTTCAGCGAGTGCACGGCCAACACGTTGTCGACCCGGCCGTACTTCGGGTCGACCACCCGCGGGTGGATCTCGCCGAGCTCGCCGTCCCAAGAGTCGTCGGGAATGATCTCGATGCGCGCCATAGACCTAGCGTCTCACACATCCGGACCCGTCAGGTGGCTTCGAGGGTACGGTCGGTGGTCGTGGACGTACCGCAGGAAGCTGTCGATGCGCTTCATGGGGTCGTCTCGGCGATGCCGGGTGGCGGCGAGAGCCGGCCCGGCCAATTCGATATGTGCGAGGCGGTCGCGTCCGCCCTGGACCAGGACCGGCATCTGGTGGTGGCGGCCGGCACCGGCACCGGCAAGTCGATGGCCTACCTCGCTCCGCTGGCAGCGGGCGGGAAGAAGGCTGTCGTGGCCACCGCCACCAAGGCCCTCCAGGACCAGCTCGTGGACAAGGATCTTCCCCTGCTGGCCGAGGCGCTGGGCATGCCGCTCAAGTTCGGCGTGCTGAAGGGCAGGTCGAACTACGTCTGCCGCAAGAAGCTCGCCGACCTGGCCGCGGCGGCCGGCAGCGGGCAGCAGCAGCTGATCGCCGCGGACTCCGCCGCCGAGGCCGGGCGCATCCGTGAGGAGATCAGCCAGCTGGCCGCCTGGGCCGACGTGACCGCCGACGGCGACCGGGCCGGACTCGACTTCGAGCCGTCGGTGCGGGCCTGGGAGGCGGTGAGCGTGTCCGGGCGGGAGTGCCCGGGCGCGGCGAACTGCCCGTCGGGGCCGGAGTGCTTCGCCGAGCAGGCCCGCGACAGGGCGGCTGAGGCGGATGTGCTGGTGGTGAACCACGCCCTCTACTGCCTGCATGTGTTCACCGAGGCGGAGATCCTGCCGCCCCACGATGCGGTCGTGCTCGACGAGGCCCACACCCTCGAGGACATCGCAGCCGGAGCCGCCGGGGTGTCGATCACCGGAGGCCGGTTCAGGCACGCGGCCCGGGCGGTGAGGGCCGTGGTGGGGCGCTCGGCGACAGCCGACAGCGTGGAGGCGGCCGGCAACATTCTGCGGGACGCTCTCGACCCCCACCGCGACACGCTCCTGACATCGCTTCCCGACGACCTGATCGAGACGGTCGCCCTGTGCCGGGGACGGCTCGGCGCGGCCGGCGCCGAGGTCCGCGAGGCGGAGGGCGACGAGACGCGGCGGAGAATGGCCCGACGGCTCCTCGACGCCCTCACCGGGGATCTCGCCCGAGCGTCTGACCCGGACAACGAGGACGCTGTCTGGGTGGAGGGCTCCACCAGGAATCCGGTCTGGCGGACCGCCCCGGTCGATGTCGGCCCGATGCTGGAGGAGCGGCTGTGGACGCGCACTCCGGCGGTCCTGACCAGCGCGACCGTCCCCATGAACCTGGCTGACCGGCTCGGGCTGCCCGACGATGGCCACGACAGCCTCGATGTGGGCAGTCCCTTCGACTACCGCAGCCTCGGCCTGCTCTACTGCGCGAAGCATCTGCCCGGCCCCAGGGAGCCTGGATGGGCGCAGGCCGTGCAGCAGGAGATCGCCCGGATGGCTGTCGCCGCCGGAGGGCGCACCTTGGCGCTGTTCACCAGCTATGGGGCCATGAGGGCCGCCGCCGAGGCTTTGCGGGAGACGACGGGGCTGCGGATCTACTGCCAGGGGGACCTGCCCAATCGCGAGCTGATCGGCCGGTTCGCCGCGGAGGAGGAGAGCTGCCTGTTCGCCACGATGACCATGTGGCAGGGCGTGGACGTGCCTGGCCGGTCGCTGTCGCTGGTGGTCGTGGACCGCATTCCGTTCCCGCGGCCCGACGAGCCGCTGATGGTCGCTCGTCGCAAGCGGCTCGGGCCGCACGCGTTCCGCGAGATCGACGTTCCCCGGGCGGCCACGCTGCTGGCCCAGGGCGCCGGGAGGCTCATCCGCTCCGCGCAGGACCGGGGCGTGGTCGCGGTGCTCGACTCGCGGCTGGCGACTGCCCGGTACCGCCAGGACCTCCTCCGGGGCCTCCCGCCGCTGCGCCGCACCATCGACCTCGCCGAAGTCGAGGCGTTCCTCTCCGACATCCGCCGCTCCGCCGAAGCCCCCCGTCCGTCACGGTGACGAGCTAGCAGCGACCGTTCTAGCGAACTGGCTTCAGGACGGGTCGCCGGAGGATGTCGTGGCTGCCGACCCGCAACCACACGATGTGGAGCTTGCCGGCGACGACGGGGTTGCCCATGGCGAAGGTCGCGCGTCCGTCGGAGGCCCATGACATCTCGTACACGTCTGGCCGCCCGGACAGCTTCTTTACGCGAAGCCCCGGCCGGAACCAGCTGCGCCGGCCTGCCTCCATTTCCTTCAGGTCAGCGATGAAGTCCGCGACCCGTGCCTTGAAGCGCTCGGCCTGCGCTTCTGTCAGCCGGTCCCGGTCGCGCTGAAACGCCGTCGTCTCGTCGTGCGTGGGCACGAGGGGGCCTACGGCGGTGAGGTGCTGTCGGCCTGGCTTCGGGCCGCATCGAGCGCGGCCAAGAACTCTTCGTCGCTGTAGTAGGTGTTAGCGATGTCGTCGGAATCCAGCCTCGGCCCCTTGCCCACACTGGCCTTGAGATCCTCAAGTGTCAGCGCCTCGCTCTGGGTGTCGGCGTCAACTGGCTGGGCCACAGAATCTTCCCCGGGTTGCTCGCCAGCTCACGCTACCACCGAGCGCATCGGGTAGTGATCGGGTAGTGGTAGCGAGCCGCGACTGCGGGGCTCAGGCCTATGTGGGCTTATGCAGGTTCTGGAGCTGGGGTGACGATCTGGATCAGGTTTCCGCAGGTGTCATCGAAGACGGCCATCACGACGGTGCCGACGTCGGTGGGCGGCAGGGTGAATTCGACGCCGGCGGCGCTCAGCCGCTCGTGCTCGGCGTGGACGTCGTCGACGGTGAACTGTGCTGATGGGATCCCGTCGGCGGTGAGGGCGTCGCGGGATGTCCTGGCGGCCGGGTGTGCGGCGGGTTCAAGGAGCAGCTCCGGCCCGTCAGGCTGCTCGGGGGAGACCACGGTGAGCCACGAGTAGTCCCCGACGGGCATGTCGTGATGCTTCTGGAATCCGAGGACCTCGGTGTAGAAGGCGAGGGCCTTGGCCTGGTCGTCAACGATGACGTTGGTCAATGTGATCCGCATGTGCGCCGACTCTAGTGAGCCGGCCCGCATGATCGAACCTCTGAGATGCTGGACGCAGGGCCGGCGGTCTAGGAGGCTTAGCCCCATGAGCGCAGCGGCCCGTCCTGATCGACCCATTCCGAACAGCTATTGGGTTGAGGAGGGCCGGTTCGCGGCGGGGGAGTATCCGGGGGCGTTGGACCCGCGGGAGGCGGCGGCCAAGGTGCGGGCGCTGATTGAGGCCGGCGTCGACTGCTTCATCGACTTGACGCAGCGGCGCGACGGGCTGGCCCCGTACGAGCAGGTCGCGCACGAGCAGGCGCGGGCTCTGGGCCGGTCGGTGCGGCGGGAGAGCCATCCGATCACAGACATGTCGGTGCCGCGCCACGCCGCGGAGATGGCGGCCATCCTCGACGCCATCGACGACGCCCTCGGTGAGGGTCGCACGGTGTATGTGCACTGCTGGGGCGGGATCGGCCGCACCGGGACGGTGGTCGGCTGCTGGCTGGTCCGCCACGGGCTCACCGGCCAGGGGGCCCTCGACCAGATCGCCGAGTGGTGGCAGCACGTGGAGAAGAGCTGGATCCACACCGAGTCGCCCCAGACTCGCCACCAGCGGGCCTTTGTGCGGCAGTGGGCCGAGCCCCGCCGCCACTAGCCGGCGTCGCGGGACCGGAGCGACGCCAGTGGGCGCGGTGAGCGCCGGGGACCGCTTCCGGGGCTGTCTGGTGGGGCTGGCGGCGGGGGACGCGCTGGGCACGACGCTGGAGTTCAGCCCGCCGGGTTCGTTCGACCCGATCGACGACATGGTCGGCGGGGGGCCGTTCGGGTTGCGGGCGGGCCAGTGGACCGACGACACGTCGATGGCGCTGTGTCTGGCCACCAGCCTGCTGGAGTCGGGCGGGTTCGACCCTGTGGACCAGATGGGGCGCTACCTGCGGTGGTTCAGGGAGGGGTACCTGTCGTCGACGGGGCGCTGCTTCGACATCGGCGGCACCACCCGCGAGGCCCTGGTGCGCTTCGAGCGGACCGGCGAGCCGTACTCGGGGCCGACCGACCCGATGTCGGCGGGCAACGGCTCGCTGATGCGGCTGGCGCCGGTGCCCATGTTCTTCGCCGGCGACGCCCGGGAGGCGATCGACCGCAGCGCGGACAGTTCTCGCACCACCCACGGCGCCGTCGAGGCGGTCGACGCCTGCCGCTACTTCGCGGGCCTGCTGGTGGGCGCGCTGCGAGGCGTCGACAAGGAGACGCTGCTGTCCGAGCACTACAGCCCGGTCGAGGGCCTATGGGACGAGGCCCTGCTCGCCCCGAAGATCGCCGCCATCGCCGCCGGCTCGTTCAAGCACAAGCAGCCCCCCGAGATCCGCGGAACCGGCTACGTGGTGGACACCCTGGAGGCGGTGCTGTGGGCCTTCTTCCACACGGAGGACTTCAGGGAGGGCGCCCTCAAGGTGGTCCACCTCGGCCAGGACGCCGACACCACCGGAGCGATCTTCGGTCAGATCGCCGGCGCCCACTACGGAGCACCCGCGATTCCAGTCACCTGGCAAGACAAACTGATAATGGTGCCTGAGATGAGGTTGCTAGCTGACCGTCTCCACATCCAGTCCGCCCTAACCTGAGTTCCCGTTGCCTGGGGCTGGCCATCTGGATACGATCGCATCTCCGAAATTACATCAGTCGTATTAGGTTGGGGAAGGGAGTGCAGGATGCGAGCGAAGATCGCCGAGGGTGGACTTGAGGTCGAACTCGTCGGGAGTGCGACCGAGATCGCAGCAGTTCTACGAGAGGTGCTGAAGAGAGGTGGTTCGCCCGAACTCCCCGCACCCTCCGCCCTTGCCGCGGATGCAGAGAGTGGAGAAGAAGGTGTTCCGGCCCCTAGCGAGTTGGACTCAAGTGAAGCACGCGACGGCGAGGATCACGAACGTGTCGACGCTTTGACGTTCTTTCGAGAGCGATCCCCAACAAACAACCGTGAAGCGACAGCTGTGGCTGCCTTCTATCTGGCCGAGAAGGCACCAGCGAAGGACAGATCGCGCACGATCACCAAAGAACTCCTTGGAGATGTGTTCCGTGAGGCTCGGTGGAGGCTGCCTGCGCGGCTGGGAGCCACGCTTGGTGACACTATGGCCGCTGGATACCTGAATCGCATTGAGGCCGGGGTCTATGAGTTGTCAAACACGGGACATAACCTAGTCGTGCACACGCTTGGAGAGACCGAGTAGCAGAGGTCCAGCAGGAGATGCTTGACCTCGACCTGGCACCGAAGGACTACCTCGCGTTCGAGAAGAACATCAAGAAGCGAGGGATCCGATGGGTGACCTCCGCCGATGACGCACAGCGTATGCGAGCGCTCTCAGCCGGATGGATAAAGGAGTATCGGCCGTTCTTCTTGGCGGCGCTGGGGGAAACCGACCACATTGTTCAAGTTGATGACGATGTGAAGTGGCTCCGGTCCCGTTGCGGCGTTCGGACCGAGTCCAATGAACTCCGCCAGAGATTGCGGCGCATTGCCCGCACCATCAGCAAAGAATTGTTACCCGCATACGACGCGAACCGCTGGTCGCTGGCCTCAAGCATCGAAGACCACACAGAGAGCGATCCGATTCTCCAGAGGCTCATTTCCTTCGATGAGGCGATTGCTCAGAGCTATAGGCAAGCACTCCTTGACCTGAATGACCCCGATCGTCTCACCTACGTCGGGCCGGCCACCGAGTTGCGCGAGGTGTTGGGGGCGACGATCCGTCAGCTGTCCCCTCCCGACGACGAGATCGTCAACAGATCGTGGTTCAAGGGGCACCAAGGTAAGCCAACGCAAGCCGAGAGGATCCGAGCGATCCTTGGCGACAAGGCGCGCTACGCGCCACCTACTAAGACGCTTGAGATCATCGATGCGACGATCGGTTCAGTCGCGCGCTCGACATACAGCCGCGCATCAGCCGCGACGCACTTGGGCAGGAGCGCGGCCCGGGACGATGTGGGCAGGTTGCGGCCCTGGGTGGATGCGATCCTCGGCGAAATCCTGCCCGACGCGGGGTAACGACTTGGCGTTTACATCGCGCGCTGGACCGTCTAAGACCGTCATCCACTTGCCGCGCCGGTCCGGGAGGTCTCGCCACGGGGCGACGGTGCTGGCGATCCACAAGATCGCCCAGATAGTTGTGCGGTAATCGCTGCTGTACGGCCAGCCCCGGTTCCGGTTGGGGAGCAGCGCCTCGATCCGCTCCCACTGGCTGTCGGTCAGCACCTGTCGGGTTACCGTTGCCATTTTATCATTAGAACACAGAGAATTACAGATAAAATCTGTATATCTATGAATAATGTGCCACATAGCATGGCATATTGCTGGCACTGCATTAGCAACTCCCTTGTGCGGTCAAGCTGGCCGGGCGGTGCTTACGCCGCGGCCAGCGTTCAACTTCGCTACAAGGTGGCAGACGCGACGCTGGAGTCTTTGAGAGTGTTTGACGTTTCAGAAACCAGAGGTCAACCTAGACAAAATCGGGCGCCGTGCACTTTTTCGGCTTATCGTCGGATTTGTAACAGGCCCTAGTCAGCAGGGAGGGGACTTAGGAGCTTGGTGTCGATCAGGCCTTGGAAGTGGGTCGTGACGCTGGCGGCCAGGGCGCGGTCGCGGGTCAGGAGCCCGAGTTCTATGTTGCGGTCCAGAGCGGCATCAGTGAGGTTGGCGGAGGTGATGAAGACCGCTTCGTCGTCCACAACGACTGCTTTGGCGTGGAGTACGCCGGACGGCCCACCGGGTTCGAGGGATCGCGGGTCGTAGAAGACGGCCGGTCTTGAGGTGCCGGGCCAATCCGTTCCCCAGAAGCGATCCGCAAAGCGGCGCACGAGTTGGTCTGGCGCGGTGGTGTCGCCTCTGGCTCGCTGGATGTTCAACATGAGGACAGCCCGCACGACGGGGATTTCTTTCATGCGCTGGGCGAGGTCCGCGAAGGCTCGGGGGCCGTCGAAATACACGTAGGTACTCATCCACACCGATTGTGTGGCGGTGCGCACGAGTTCCTCGTACACGCGACGGGTGTCGCGGGCGTGGAGACCGGGCACCTCCGGGCCTGACCACACCAGGTCGAGATCAGCGGCTCCGCCAGTGGCCTGATCCAAGGAGCGCACCCACGCCGAGACGGCCCGGCCCGTGATTCCGATAGACGCTAGTTCAGTCAAGTCGGCGACGAGGTCTTCGGTCCCGGTCGGCATTCCCAGCACGGATCGAAGGGCAAGCGGTGAGGGGGTGTCGGGCAGCTTCCCGGTCTCGTAGGCGGCCGCGAGACGCTTGCGCAGGTGCGCAGGGAGAGCAGCGACTCGGCTGCCTGGGGACATCACAGCATCACTCGGTCACGCGCTCACGGCGCAGGAAAGAAGGCGGCGTCGGGGACTCCGAGCACCGGCACGACCAGCGCCCTGTCGAGGTAGTCGTTTCGCATCTCGCAGGAGGTCTCTGCGATCAACGCGCAGCCATGGCAGGCAGCGCCGTGCAAGAAGCGCTGCTCCATGCCGTCGCCAGCGGCGTGTTGGGCGCATATCGGGTCGTTGGAGCACAGCAGCGCCATCTCCAGGGCGTTGACGAGGTGGTCCTCGATGTGGCGGGCCTGCTGCACCAGCCCGCCCAGCGTGCCTTCGGCGTCGGGAGTGCCCGTATAGAGCAGCAAGCCGTGATGGCCGTCCTCGACGTAAACCCGCTCGCGGATGGAGCTCGCCGGGTAGCCACAGCGCATCGACATCGACTGGATCAGCAGGTGTGCCACAGTGTGCAGCAGGATGTAGGGGCCGCCTGGGAACGGGCGCTGTCTGCGGCGCTCCTGCTGCCAGGCGTCGTGCTGCTGGTGGAGCCGGTCGAGGCGTTGCACCACCTGGCGTCGCTTCAACCATGCCCCGACAGCGGCTTGGCTGAGATGCACGAACACGCCCTCGCCCCGGTTCTCCACCGCGGGAAACCAGCGTGGCTCGACCGCGATGTCCGCCCGTTCGACGTCGGTGTCATACTCGCCGTGGATGTTGCGCATGGCAGCCTCGAAGCGTGTGAACCCGACGAGCGCCTGAACCTCGCGCAGTCGGTGGAGCTGCACCACCGACTCGACGCCGCTGCTCAGCAGCGACCCGTCGCGTCTCCACGCAATGTCGGGAAGGCGGCGGGCGTGGAAGTCGGGATCCAAGGGCACATCGTCGCCGTAGCCCTCGGGCGCGGCGAGCAGAGCTTCGAGTTCTGCGACCTTCACGGGACGGTCGCCAGTTCCGCCGCGTTTCAGCTGCCCGATCGCGGCTAGGACTTCGTCGTCCGAGAACGGGCTCAGCCTCTCGGTGACCTTCGGCTTCTTCTTGATGAACTGGAGGTCACCGGGGTCGTCCACGATCTGTAGGTCGTCCCACAGTTCGCGCACCGTGTGCTCGACGGCCGCGCCTCGATCGGGCAGCGACAATGCGCTTACGACCTGCGCGAAGTAGGCATTGGAGGCGGTGCGGATGAGCAGCCGGCTCGGCTGGTCGCACGCCTCGTCAGTGTCGAGACCGAGCCATGGTCGCTTGCCCCGGCAGTTGCCGAGCGGCCTGTGCTCAAACTCCGTCGCTTCGTACAGGCGCCTCGACTTGCCGCAATCGCACCGCACCACGAGTTCGGCCAGGTCGCCTGTAGTGCCGCGCTCGTCGAGCCAGAGTTGGCGTCGGCATCGTTCGCCGCCACGATGCGCGAACCCGGACCAGTCGAGGTCGTCCACATGGCCCTTCGGGCAGGCTCTCACGAACCGGGTGGGCACCACTGCCTTGCTGTCGAAGCGGCGGCGCCCATCGTCCAGCGCCCTACGGTGCACGAGGCGCCGCGAGCGCTTGCGTTCGGGATCGCCGTCGTCGTCTTGGACTACGAACCACTCCGGGAAGCTCCACGCTCCGATTCCCAGGCCCGGTGACCACGGGTCTTGGGGCTCGGGCGGCGGCGCGTACATCCGGGGGGACGGCACGCCGGTGATGGCCCCGAGCAGACCGGCGAGCCGTTCGTCGACGATCTCGTCCAAGTCGCCGGTGTTGGGCCATGTTTCCAGCCCGGCGACTATGGCGGTGTGCTCGGGCAGGTCTAGCAGCGCGCCGGGTCCGTAGGTGGTGATCACCTGGCTCTGGCGCAGCTGCCCGTGGCCTCGGCTCACCGACCGCCACCCCCGCATCCGGGGCTGTGGGTGCCGCGTGGGTCGGCACGACCGTGGAACTGGACTCCGCCCCCACCTCCAATGCTTCGCGACGAGCTTGTCGGCCGGAACTGGTAGCCCGTCATCCGTCGCTCTTTCGAGACATAGATAGGGGCTTGATGTAGAGGTCCACCTCGGGTTCCACGTCGCGCAGCGAGCGGTTGGCTCGGAACTTGCGCTGGTGGGGAGACTCGAAGTCCTCTTCGAGCATCTCGCGCAGCAGGGGCTGGGGCGTGCGGAGCTCGTACCGCTGGTACTGGACCTCGACGTTGGCGTCCTGGTAGTCAGAGACCACCGTGAGCCACGAGTCGAGCAGGTCGACGACGCGGGACCTGACGCTGTGCAGCCGCTCGGCCCGCTCGGCCTCGTCGGCGAAAGGCTGCCGGTCGACACGATCCGCGAAAAACTCTAGAAGAGCGCGCTCAACGTCGACGCGCGCCCCGGCGAGCGCCTCGACGCCCCGGGACGGTGTCAGAGTCGCATCGGAGTGTCGGGCCAACCCCACCATTGCCCCGGCGAGGCCGCGGTCGAGGGCGCGCGCCGAGAACGGGGTCACGCTCGACACCTCCACCGACCGGTAGAAGGTCTCGTGATAGTGGCGGAAGCGCTCGTAGTGCGACCGATCCCGCGGCTTGTGCACGTTGAGCAGGGTGACCACGAGCCCCGGCTTGTCGTCGACTCGGCCCACCCGGCTGGTGGCCTGGATGTACTCGGCGTGGGTCTTGGGCTGACCGAGTACGACCATGAGCCCCAGCCGCGGAATGTCGAGCCCGACCGAGATCATGTTGGTGGCGATCGCGCTGTCCACCCGTCCCGTCTCGTGGGCGGCGTGGCTCAGCCGCGCCCGGGCCTGTGCCACCTTGTCGGTGGAAACGCGAGAGGTAAGCTCCACGACCTCCGACATGGTTCTGCGGTCCTGGAACAGACCCCTGGCCTCACCGATGCGCTTGCGCTGGCCGTAGGTCTTGACGGTGTTCTGGACCTCCTCCTCGAGGATGCGGCGGGCCCCGCCGAGCTCGCGCAGGCTGTTGAAGTAGCCGAGCACGGTCATGTACGGATCGGTGGGGTTGCGCTTGTTGCGGTGCCCTCCGGCGTCTCGGTAGGCCCGCTCGGCTGCGCCCATCAGCGCGAGCCACACCCGTCGCATGAGCACCTTGGGGTTGCGTCCCGGCGACGCAATACCCAGATACATGCGCCCCGGCACCCGGTCGACGGGCACTACCTGAGCGAAGAACGAGTCCCGGCGGTCGGGACCCGGCGGCGGGAACACCTCGGTAAGCGAACGCGCGAACAGCGCCTGTATCTGGTCCTGGGCCTGGCGGACGGTGGCAGTGGACGCCACGATCTTGGGACGCATCGACTGAGCGGTGGCCTCGGAGCCGTCCGCCGGATGCTCCGTCGTCCGCGTGCACAGCGCCTCGATGGCGGTCTCGTACAGGCCGACCATCGTTCCGAGTGGCCCCGAAATGAGATGCAGTTCGTCTTGGATCACTAGCTCAGGGCCAGACAGCGGCTTCTCTAACGGGCGGCCCTGCCTCGGCTCCGAAGCACCGTAGAAGCCGAAATCGTCGAAGCGGCTGGCTCCTCCGAGCAGAGCGCCGGTCTGGCCGGTGAACGGCAGCGACGCGAACTTGTCGACCGTGGCGATGAGGAATGCCGGCAGGCGTCGGTAGATGGGCTCGTCCACTGCCAGGATGGGCAGCGGCCGGTCGCCGCTGAAATCGCACTCGAAGTTGATGCAGACGACCCGCAGTTCACTTGGCTGGTCGTCGTCGGGTAGGAGTGTGAACGATGCTGGCTCGAACGGGGTGCCGCAACGAGGGCAGCTCTCCAGCGGAATGGGCATGGGCTTGCCGGGATCGCTCTTGAACTGGCGGGTCTTGGAGCGGGCCGAGTCGGAGCGCCTGTCGCCCTTGTGACCCATCACGTTGGGGTGGCCGCCTTGCCGACCCATAGGCCGATCTCGATGGGCCACCTGCCGTAGCGTTCCGGATCGGCCTCTCGTTCGAGTTCCAGCGCGCACACGAGGCTGGCGGCCCGTCCGAGCTGGTCGAGGGTGAGCAGCCGCAGCGTGTAGCGCATGATGACCACCACGCCCGCTCCCTGGAGGCCGTCCTGTCCGGGGCGCCGCAGCCGGCGCAGCATGATCGTGAACGCGGCCAGCCCCAGGTACGCCTCCGTTTTTCCGCCGCCAGTCGGGAAGAACAGCAGGTCGACGATCTCCCGCTCCGGACTGCGCCCGTCTGCCAACCCGCCCACGTTCAACAAGATGAAGGCGAGTTGGAAGGCTCGCCATTCGGGCTCGTCGTCGTCCACACGCCAGCGCAGCGCCCGGGCCACGGCCCGGTTGGCCACCCGGAACGCGTCCAGAGCGTCGTGGTCGTGGACCAGCACGCCGATGCCGCGTTCGATTCGGTCTGCAGCCATTCCAGCCCGTCGCAGCAGTTCCTCACCGACATCACGCCGGTCTCCGTCGAGCGCACCGAGGCCGCTGCGCTGCAGGCCGATCCATGTGCGGTAGTGGTCTACCAGCGGCCGAAGCGCGTCGGACGCGGCTTGCCCGTCGGTGAGCGCGCCGAGCTTTTCCATTGACAGTTCCGCGTCGGGCACCAGCACGGTCTCGGTCTTGGCAACCGTCGCGCTGGGGATCCACGCGGTGCGCAGCGTCCGGCACTCGCCGTCCACAACCTGCCAGTCCGCCGAGGTGCCGTGGCCGACGGCGTACTCGGGAACGTCCGCGTAGTGGAGGTCGGCTACCTGGTCGTCCCATTCGGTGGCTAGCGCGCCCCGCGGGTCTGGCCGCGCCACGAACGGCACTCCGCCAGCGATCTCTAGTTCGGCCTGGAAGATGTAAGCCTGCTCGGCGGCGCCCGCGCTTTCGGGATCGTCGGGGTCTCCCGCCGTGGGAGGCCGATTGTTGACCAGGAACACCGACACCGACCGCGTGCCCTTGCTGAGGGTCGCGATCCGCCCTGTGTCAACAGGTCTGACGGCCACATGCAGACGGAGCCCGCCCGACTGAGGAACCGGATGATCGGCAGCGGCCTGAGAGAGCGAGACCGCCACCGTGCGCTCCAGCGGCTCGCGCTGCCACACGCTGACCTTGTTGCCGTCCGGGCCCTCGTACTCGGTCTTGTGGTAGTCGCCCCATCGCACTGCTACGGTCAGCTCCTCGGCCGAGTCGGGCACGAGGAAGCTCAACCCGACCGACGACGGGAAGAACCCTTTCTTGGCAGCTGTGCGCTCCTCAGAAGACTCTTCGGTCAGCCCGGCCAGAGCGGGGGTCTCGTCCAGCGGATCGTCCTCATCGGCATCGGAGCGCTGGTCGAACGGCGTGCCCGACGGAACGAGGAATCCAGTGAGGTACCAGTTCGACGGCCGAACCCACCCCGGCAACTGCTCCTCAGCCAGTTCATGCCCTGCGCCCGGCCCGACCAAGTCCAGCCGCAACGCCGCCGCCAGGTACTCGCGCACCTCCAGCGAGTTGGCGTCGGCGAGTGCGGACGGCCTGGTGTCAGCGTTCATCTGGCAAAGCCATCACACCGCGCTTCGACCTGTAAGCGGAATGTGTCTAAGAGCGGGTGTCGAAGACTCAGAAGTCATCGAAGAGCCTGGGTGCTTCGTCAACTGCGGCTTCGATGTTTGTTCTGTTGTCGGCTGGTTTGGCCTGTTCTAGGAGTTTGATGACTTCTGCTTGTTCATCGTGGCTTGAGAGCGACAGCGAGAATGTGTCTCTGCTCTGCCTCCGGAAGTAACCGAGACTCTGCAGGGTCGTCGTCAGCACACCCGTCGCCGCCGCAGCGAACTGTTGTCGATCAGCATCCAGCCACCGGTCGAATACGCCAAAGGTTGCCCGGCTCAACAGCATTGCCCCAGTGATGTTGAGGGTCGTTGGCACGATGGCTTGACCTACGACGGCCATTGCCTCAACGACTACGCGGGCCGTCAACTCCCGGTAACCATCCGCTTGAAGTTCCGGATCCTGGGTTCCTTCTATGCCGGGAATCCACGGAATCACGTAGAGAGGCCGGATGTCGTCTTCACCATGACGATGCAAGACAGTCGCAGGGGTTTGGAGTGCCCGTTGGGCGGGCGCAGGCAGGTCGGAGAGGCTCGAGGTCGAGAGCCTCGCACCCTCGTCATCTATGGAAATACCGATCGTGGCGGTCGGTGCTGCGGACACGCCCTGGGAGCCCAGGGACTCGTTCAAGGCTTGAAGAGTCTCGGCTAGGCGGGCGGCGTCGCTCTCGACGGTCCCATACACGACATGGCCCGGTCGGGGCTGTGTCTCGGCGTACGACGCCGACAGGTCGTGAGAGGCCACGATCAGCTTCCCGGCCTGCCGCACGTTCGACGAGTCTTGGGAGAACCCGTGGGACTTAAGCTCAACGACCAGAGTCACCGGGTCGTCCGGATGGTCAATGCACAAGTCCGGACGGCATGGCGAGCGGTCGGTGGAGCCCGCAATGTCGCGAAGGGCTGAGACGGTCGGCTCGTCGGCCGGCACGAGCAGTCGTCTGCCGAGCGACTCCAACTCGTATCCGTCCGTGCGCAGGACCGGCCGCACGGCGGTGATGTCGGGGAGGTCCTCCAGCGCCCACAGCAGGATGTTGAGTTGGAATACGGGATCGGAGACGAGAACGGCGTCGGAGGTCATGCGGCGATGCTGGCGGCATCGGCCACCGCCTGTTCGTAGGGCTCGCTACCGAGCCAGGCTCTCGCGGTCGGAGCTAGCTCTCGTTGCACGTTGGTGACGAGCCGGTGGACTGTGTTCCCGCAGGTGCCGTGGGGAAGTACAGCGAGGAGATGCTGGCTGGTGGCCTCCAGCAGGAACGGTTGCCACAGGTGCCGGTCCACGGCAACGACATGTGCCTTGGTGGGCCCCCGGCGCGTGACGAAGCCTCCGATACGGAAGCGACTCGTCCGTCGTTCGAGCGCAAGCTCAACGAAACGGTTGAACAACGGCTCGCTTAGGGGCTCGCCGAAGTCGATGACCAGGGGGCTGCCGTGAATCTTGTACCCGTCTTGGCCGGCGTCGGTGGTGTCGACCCAGAGGCGGGCTTCGGCATGCTCGGTGACGCTGCGGTATAGCGCGAGTACGCGCCGCACCGTCGCCCGGTGGTCGGCGAACGAGTCGCTTCGGTTCGTGGCGCGGCCGTCGTAGTTGAGGCGGTGGCCACCGCGGCCAGCCGCGGGCATCTGCAGGTGCACCAGTGAGCGCAGCGGGTCGTAGGAGTCGATGAGCCGCTGCAGTTTCTCCTCCAGCACGGACAGGCTCTCGGTGAGCGTCACCACCGAGCGTCGGCGCTCTGTAAGGGCGTGCGGTGTCTCGTAGTCGGCATCGTCGGCGCTGTCGTCGTCGGTGCCCACATCGAGACCGTCGATCGGCTCATAGCGAGCCTCGTGCTCGAATCCAAGCCGCGCGTAGCGCTGCGACGGCGTGGTCGCTTGCACCTGCCGCCACAACTCGAACAGGATCGGCGACGACAGCCAGAGCCGGTCAAGCCACGGGCTGGTGTCCACCGTCTGGCGCACCCATCGGTCACTGTGTTCGACAGCCATCTTCGTGTAGAAGACAGGATGCCGGTCGTCGAGTTCCTCGACTAGGCCGACCACTTGGCCGCCGTGGCCAGCGTCCTCGACACGGAACAACGTGTCGTCGAGACGGTGAAGATGCACACGCCCGGCGAACCTGCTGGCCAGGTCAGGCATCTGTTGGTTACTGCCTGCGGTCTCCAGCATGTAGGTCTTGACCAGTTTGCGACCCGCGTCGGGGTGCTCGATGTCCGCCGCGGCGGGCACGGGGTGGCCCTCCAGGTAGTCGACGAACTCGCTGCGCCTCTCCAGCCGCGGCAGGTACCCGACATTGTCGGTCATGGCCGACAGCGTAGGCCGTGCCTCGCCCCCGGCCGCTGCTGAGACGTTGACGGAGTTCGTAGCGCAGATCCCGGCCTGCGAACAACTCACCGAGCGATCGCACCACCGTGCCGACTGCTACTCTGCAGCTATTGCTCCGCTTTCTCGGCCAAGCCGGGAATGGCGGGGACTTATCGTCTTGGAGGCAGAAGGCACCGTGGCTCCTGTGTCGGTCTTCATCGACTACGCCTACCACTGTGCCTGCGAGGCCCTAGCGATCCGCAGACCGATCCGCCCACTTTCGGGCACATCCGAAACTTGAGGAGGCGACGATGAGTGTCTTGCAATTGCCGGTGGAGCGCTACGTCGAAGAGGTCAATGCCATCTGCGCGCGACTCGATGCAACCGAGGGAGAACTCGCACTCCACACCGTGTTCGACGCCTTGGAGAAGTTGGGCAAGCGCGACGACCCAGAGCCCGATAACGCTCATGGCGACAGGACCTGGGATGCGGTGGCGGCGGCACTGGCCTACTACCTGAGAGAAGGCGGGTCGGACGACGAGCGGCTGGCCGGGTACGGGTCGTTTGGCCCGATGTGGATAGCGCCGGTCGGCGACGGACGATCCAACCTGTATCCGGCTGAGCCTGCCAAGACCCCCGAGGAGACTCGCGAGGTCTGGCGTGCACTCGCTGTCGTCGAGACATTGGACCCGCTGGTGCGGGGACGGCTATGCGACTTGTTGTGGGAACTCAGCGACGGATCCCGCCCTTACGCCTACGCGGAGACCGCCGTCTCATGCCACCTCGAACACTCACGACGTGAGACCGCCGAGCCGTCCGGACGCGACGAGTCCGCACGCCGTGCCGCCGCGCTGGCTGCGACGCTCAACAACCGGACGCTGCTCTCCGAGTCGTTGCACGCGATCGAGCAGCGTGTCGCCAACTCGTTGGACAGCACCTGCGACGAGTTCGAGATCGTTGTCAGCGGCCTACAAACACTCGTCGATTACACGTATGCCAAGAGGCACCGTCAGGACACCAATCCCGACGACCGAGACGCGAGGGTGCGCGCTCTCATCGAGCGTTCACTCCGGACGTACCGCCATCCCGTCGAGCAGGAGGAGTTGCTCGACCTCGCGATGGCGGCCGCCGAGGACGTACGGGTGGGTCAGCGGTTGCGAGACGAGCAGACTCAGGTGGCTGAGTCCGCCACCGAGGGAACTGAGGGAATCCTGAGAATGGTCCGCTTGGAGAACGCTCGACGGATGGCCGCGCGACACGGCGACAGCGACGCCGAGCGACGCATCCGTCGCCGCATCGAGGAGACAGACATGAGCGAAGCCATGTCAGAAACCAGCACCGAGATCGAAGTCGACGCTGCAGAAATAAGGAACTGGGTGGAACGGCTCATGGAGTCCGGACGAGGCCCCCAGGGCCCGGCAATCATGCTTCTTCACTACGGCATGCACGGCGTGCCGGTGTCGTCTCCTGACCAGAGCCGAACGGCCATAGCAGAGTTCCAAGCGGAGCATCCGCTGCTGACCATCCTCAAGAGGGATCACATCGGCCCGTACAACTCTGTGTCCATCACCGTGCCAGGAGGTGAACTGCGCGCGCGTAGCGATCTCGGAGAATACGACGCCTTTGCCATCAACCTGTTCGCGGTGGCAACCGCAGTGCGCTTCATGGATGAGATGCGGCTGCAATACCACCCAAGCGGTGAGGAGATGGCGGCCTGGTTCGCATCTGCGGGAATTCCTGAGCGGTTGGCCGAGCGGATCGGTGTCTCCTACGAGCGATGGACCGCTGGTGATCACGTGAGCGCCGTCTCGGTTCTAGTCCTCGTCGTCGAAGGCGCGGTCCGTCATCTTGCGAACCTGCGGAGCATCCCCGTAACCAAGACACAACACCACGACGGCGGCGAGCAAACAAGCGAACTGCGTTCGCTGGGACAACTAATCGAAGCTCTCGGCGCCGACGAGGCTGGTGCGGGTCTCCCTGTGCTGCCTATCGAGCATGTGCGCTATCTGGAGGCGGCGCTTGTGGACCGCTGGTCGGTAAACCTGCGCAACATCCTCGTCCACGATGCCGAAGCCGTCCTCGATAACGCCACCTATGGCGTCCTATTCCACATCGTCTGCCTGCTAGCCGCGCACACCACTGTGACACGGCACTAATCCCGCCGCCACGATGGACGACGGCTAACGTAGCCAATGATGACAGTGAGCATGGGCCTCGGCCTGATACGGGCAAGCCATCAGCGCGCTGAGTCGGCGCTAGCCACTCCGGGGCGCGGGAAGCATCCCCAACGGACACCTCTTGCAAGTCAAGGTGACCGCCCGTCACATCGCAGACCAAGCGAGTCCATCGTTGCTCCGAATTGAGACAATCGGTCAACCGGGTCAGGGATCGGTGGTCGATCTCCTCGCCAGCGCCACCCGGCAGCAGGAGTTTCGACGCCTCCGGGCGGCGGTGGCGTACGCGACCCCAAGCGGCATCCAGTTGCTCAAGAACGCTGGTGCCTGCCAAGCTGCGCACCTCACTTCGGAGTGGCTGGTCGCTGTGGACTGGTGCCGATCAGAGCCGGCTGCCCTCGACGCGCTTGAGTCGTCACGCCGATCAACCGTTCGGATCCCATCCGGCGCTCATGTCATAAACTCACCCAGATGTACTCCACGGACCCCATTTCACCCGAAAGGATTCCTCTTCTTAGGCCCGAAACGTCGGCTCCTAGTCTCGGGTTCAGCAAATCTCTCTAGGAACGGCCTTTCACGGGGCCATGAACTGGATACCGTCATCGAAGTCCGAAATGCTAAGACATCCGCTGAGAAGAAGGCATGGAAGGCCCTCGGAAGGACGAACAAGTGGTTCCGGGAACTCTGGCGAGACTCAACGGCGTATCCGCTAATCGCGAATGACTACCGGACGGCACATGCTGGCTCCATCAAGGAACCTGTTCCAACATCGGATGATGTGACCGAGTCGACCGGACGTCGTCCTCGTACTGGATTCAGTGGAGACGATCTGCTGAAGCTGCGTTCCGCACAGCATCTCTGGATCGAAGCCGGCAATGTGTCACAGAATCGCGGGCGCGGTGTCCCAGGTAATCAGATCATGATGCGCGCAATGACTCGAGTGTTCTTCGGCGTTGAGCCAAGAGATGTTTCGCGCGATACTCACTTGATAACGTTAGCTATGAGTTATCAGGGACATATCTCGTGGGACAGAACTCTGAGGTACTCGAACAACTCGATGGACGTGCTGACAGTACCTGTCCCAGGGTCACCTACAGGTCCGCCCTCATATGATAATCTAACGTTAGTGCTCCGCAAGGCGTCACATAATGGCGCATTGATCTACGAACTGCGAATTGCAACACCCGCCGAGACTGTATCTCTAGGGCGATATAGCGATCAAGTAGGCGGGCGCTTCGTGATGTCGAGCGGTCGTCAATTTGGTGTCTACTAGACTCGCATTCCAAGAGCTGGCCCAAAGAACAGCCTTGGATGCCTTGTGCCGAATTGGCTCTACTCAGCAGTCGTCCCGGGCATAGCGTCCCATAGGGTCGCGGGTGGTGGAGTCGCGTTGGCTAAGGCGTGGCGTGAGCGACCCCGGGAGCGTCTGTCCTTGGTCTCCCGTGACTTTAAGAGGCCAGCTCGGGCCTCCTCTGCCGCTCGCTCTGCATTGAGTTCCAATAGTCGAGCTAGTACTTGATCGCGAACGTCATCAGGCCAACGATAGCGATATGGCTTCCTCTTGGTACCCCAGGTCGCCTCATCAATCTCGTAGTCGAGAAGGAATTCGCAGTCAGTCGGAATGTCGGTCCAGCCGTAGGCGTCGAGTACCACTCGGTCCATGGCTGCATGCAGTCTGCGCAACTCCGCTATATCAGTACTGTCCTCGTAAGGATTGTGAAAGCGGTTGTAGGTCTTCGTCATACCCTCGTCATTGCGGGCCATCAACGCAGCACGGAACTCATAGTACTCCTTGCCTACGATGTCTAGGCTACGGTGAGTCTCCCAGCATTCCGGAAACGGAAACGTCTCAAAACAATCAGAAGGCGTGTACCGAAGATCATCCTTCATGGATGATCCAAAGAACTGCGCCCACGACTCATGAGGACGAGATTGTAATGTGCAGAAGGCCGAATATGTATCAAGCGGATAGACAATGAGCGAGTCAGCATAGATCATGTTGGCAGGCAAAAAGGCATACTGTACTCGCTGACTGACGCGAGAATTCGCTAGCACTCGATCCAAACCTGAGATCGCTGAATATAGCTCTACTCGCGCATTCCAGTACTTCCACCACTCATGTACCATACGAGGATACTTGTCTGCATCCTTGAGTATTCGCTCCGGCCTGACTCGTTTCTCTGCTATCGCAAACAGTTGAGGCCAGTGCTTTCTACAATACTCTTGATCATGTTCGCCAAAATTAATGATGTATCTGTGATGACTATGTGTGGGACTTCCATTGAGTTCTTCGCCGCCGATATACGGACGGATCGCTTCCTGACTATCTGGCTCTTCCTGTATCACCTTGTACATGTCGTCATGAGAAGCTGTGACTCCACGCTTGTCACTGTCGTCGAAGGTGAAGCCCATGCCAAGTACGATGCTTCCCTGGAAGCTCTTCGCGGAGCTTGCAGCCAGTCGAACTGGATCCTCGTGTCTACCACGATAGAAAAGAAAGGCTGTGATTCTATCAACGATATTGTTATCCAAGTACTTTAGGGAGCGAACGTGTCCCTTGCCTATATGAATTACACTGATGATTACAGCGGCAGTTCCCGGCCACTTGACTCTTCTCCGTGCATGATAAATTTCGCCACCACGCTGACATATCCAACGCAAGCCGCTATTGCGGGTATCGCCTTGAGCAATCGTGTTTGTAGCAATCAGCCCCAGGGTACCGCTATCTCGAATCAAGTCGAACGCTCGTCGGAAGAAGTGCGCGACGAGATCAGCTCCGCCGCTCGACTGCTCATGGGCCGCGAGCAGCCACTTCGAGTAAACCTCACCTTGGACTGAGGAGAGATTGCGTCCACCAAGGAAGGGCGGGTTGCCGACCATGGAATCGAAGCCGGGGTTCTCGCGGTCAAAGACTTCGGGGAACTCGACTTGCCAGTGGAAGGGGGCCAGTGGTGGATCGGCATTGCGCAGATCGTCGAGCCATGAGCGGTACGTGTCTGCTTCACCGTCGATGACCCTGGTGGCAAACTCCTTGCGGCGGGCTTCGCGGTCCTTGGGTTTGGGCTCTTGGAAGAACGCGGCCAAGACGAGGTCGCCGAGCAGGCAGACGGCTGCAGTCTCTGACTGGACCTGATCCCAGAGCTCCCGCAGTTCTCCGTCGGACACAGAGTCATCGGCCTCGCGGATGAGCTTGCGCAACTCGGCCGACCTGTCCAAGTGGGCTCGTCCTCTCAGGGCCTCGAAGCCTTCCGCAAAGTGTGGGGCGCCGCCCTTCCAGTGAAAGGCCTGGATCTGTGGGATGGACAGGCCTACCAGCGAGTCGCCGTGGCGCAGGGCGTGGTCGAGGAATGTGAGCGGGTGCTCCTTGGCGAGAGTGGTAAGCCACAGCGACAGCTTGGCCAGATCCACCGCCTTGGGGTTGCGGTCAACCCCGTACAGGCAGCGCTGAGCGATCTGGCGGCGAGCGAAGATCACCTCGTCCTCGTCGGGCGGGATCTCAGGCGCGACGCTGTGGGCCCGCCAAGACTCGATGAGGGCGTCTGCGAGTTGGCGGCAGGCCTCCACGAGGAACGCGCCCGAGCCCATGGCCGGGTCGCACACCTTGAGATCGAGGATCTGCTCGGGGCGCAACGGACCGTCCGCTTCCTGCCGCAGACGGTCGAAGATGGGCTCCAGCGCGATCCGGACGATTGGCTCGGTCAGCTCCCGCGGCGTGTAGTGCGAGCCTGAGCGGCGGCGCTCCTCGCTCGGCTGCAGCACCATCGCGCCCGTGGGCACGAGGTCGGGTGTGGCGTTCTTGTCGATGACGGAGTCCAAGGTGGCGTGCAGCGCGTCGATCGCGCCGCCTGCATGGGGATCGATCTGCTGGACGGCCTTGTTGACGACAGCCGTGAGCTTGCGGTCAGTGCGGTCCCTGAGCCACTTTGCCCGTTTGGTCGGGGCCTCGGCCAGCAGTTCCTCCACGTTGATCGTGGCCGGGGCGCCGTGCTTCTTGACGGCCTTGATGGCGATGCTCTGACCCGCAGCGGTCTCGAGCCGGAAGCCCATCATGGTCTCGTAGACCGAGCCGATGTGCTCCACATCTAGAGCCCGATATGAGATCCGCTCGGCATCGAGCACAATCAGCTTCTCCAGTACTCGGTGAACGGTGCCGTCGGACACAAGGGGCGGATCGATGCGTTCCTCCACTTGGCGCACATCTCCTCGCAGCCCGCCTCGGCCCTCCAGGAACGGGTAGCGGTCGGGGTGGAACAGGTCACCGTGCCGGGCCGACAGACTCATGTTCGGGCCTCGGGCGCCGTCGTGGACCATGCGCCACAGCGCGAGCAGCTGCGCGTAGGCGCCGTAGCGCTGGTCCATGGTGTCGGGATGAACCGCGGCGTCCTCGCGCAGTCTCTCGTACAGGCCCGACACCGAGTAGGCGCCGAGGAACACCTCGCTCTGGGGGAGCATGTCTCGCTCCTCGGCGTAGAGCAGGAACACGAGGCGCAGCACCACGGTGAGCAGGCCCCGGTAGATCTCGTCTGGCTCGTCGACGAACTCCCGGCCGAGAAGCTCGCCCCGCGAGGCGTCGTGAGCGGCCTGGAAGCCGCGCAACAGCTCGTAGAGCGCGTGCAACACCTGCTCAGCGAGGCGCTCGCTGACCTCGTTCTGGAACTTGCGGCTGTCGCTCAGCAATGCGGCGAGGCGCTTGTCGGCGGGCATCGCTAGGAGGCGGGTCTGGCTAAGTAGTTCGCGCATGGCCGCGCAGATCGGCCGGCCCGCGGTCTGGAGCATGTCCGCGACCCGGAAGTCGAGCCAGCCCGAGTTCTCGCCCGGAGGAGCGGACACGAGCCGCAGGGCGGTTCCGTTGAAGATGAGCCCGGCCGGGGCGCGGGTGTGGCGCAGCAGGCGTTCCATGCGGCCGTGGGCTGACAGCTCCAAGCCACCGGCGGTCGTGCTGTCGAAGCTCTCGCCGGTGTCGATGACGCTCACGAGCAGTTGCCAAGGCGACGGCTCGCCCTTAGTTCCGTTCGCCGTGCCCGCACCGGATTGAGGGGTCATGCCAGCGGCGCCGTTTTCGGCGGAGCCGTCCGCTTCGCCCGCAGAGCCGGGTGCGTTGACCGCTGCGGATGCCCGCTGCGGCAGCGGGTCCCTCAGCGGCTCGGCACGGACCGCGAAGTCAGGCCGGAAGTTGCCTACCCCCTCCGGCAGTTGCACCTCCAGTTGGTCCGGGATCGGAGCGTCCGATGTGCCTGCGTAGCCCTTCGGCGAGAAGCTCCAGCCCAGAACCGACTCGGCGAAGGCACGGAAATCGCCCAGACGCGGCGCGGACGCCGCTTGTCCGTGATCGAGACCGTCGTCTTCGGCGCACTTGCGCAGCAGCCGCTGGCCTTCGGCGTCTCGGCGGGTCAGGATCACGCCGGCTCGGACCAGCGCAGGCGCCGACACCACCAATCCCGTGGGGCGAACGAAGCCGATCCACTCCAAGTGCGCAGCTACCTGCGGATCGAGCCTCGCCATCAGTTCGACTCCGGCCAAAGATAGACGAGCCCGACCGGCTCCACCCGCTGCACCTTCACCTCGTAGAACTCCCGCACCCGGGCCGGCTCTCGTTCCAGGTCCTGCTTGAACTGTTGGAGGCGCGTGCGCCAGTGCCGCATGTTGGCGTCGAGCTGCCTGGTGTCCTCGCCCAGTTGTCGGGCATCGGGGCCCTGGAAGTCCAGCAGCAGCTGCGTGTACTCGCGCTCGTGGCGGGCGAGTTCAGCCTCGACCTGGTCACGGTGGCGCTCCAGCGTGTCTCGCAACGCCCGCTCCTCGCGCTCGCCGCGCTGGGCCAGCATCTGCTTCGCTGCCGCAGCGTGCTCGGCAGCTCGCGGCTCGAGTTGCGGCCGAAGATCCTCGATGTCTTGGGCAGCGGCCGCCATGAGGCGGCGCTGGACGACCTCGTTCGGCATCCGGGCGCTGCCATTCAGCGACTCCTCCAGCAGGTCCATCGTGAGGGTCTCGGCGTCACGCGCGTATGCCCTCAAGGGCTCGCTGCGGGCGGACGGATCGCGCCAACGGGCCGCCACCGGCACGATCTCCTCGTGCAGGCGCTCGGCACCGCGGCCGTACAGCGACAGGCGTCCCAACAAGATCACACGGGGGATCGAGTCCCGCGACTGGGCCAGGCACGCCCTCGACAGATCGTGGTATACGAACCCCTGAGCCCGGAAGCGGGACAGCAGCCGCTGGGCCACCCGCTGCTCCAGGTGCAGGTGCACGGTCTCCTCGTCGAGCCGCCCGGCGTCCTCGAACACCACCGGGCGGATGGGTGCGCCGCGTCGCCACTCGGGCAGCTTCTGGTCGAGCTTGCGCGGTACCCGCAGCGAGTCCAGCGTCGAAGTCCAGCTCGGGTCGGTGGCGGAGCGCTGCTCCAACGGCGGGAACGTCCACACCGGGCGGCCCTCGTCGTCGGTCCCCGCCACCAGCGTCGGCGCGCCCAGCAGCTCCAGCGAGCAATCGATGGCGTCGCGGAACGGCACAGGCGAGAAACCCGCCCACTTGCGGGATCGGTCGAGAAGGTTCTGGCACGCCTCGATCTGTGATTCCAGATTCTGGGCCCGCTCGCGAGCCTCCTCGAGTTCCTCCTCGGTGGCCCGCCGCCTGTCGTCATCCAGCGACTCCGCCTCTATCTCACTCCTCAGGGCATCGGCGTCACGGTGGCGGATTCCCTCCGACAGCATCCGGCGCTCCACGGAGTCGTCGATCACCTGCGACAGGCTTCCCAGCTCCCGCTTGATGGTCTCCGTCTTGGTGACCAGGACCTCCAGCACCCGGTCCTCAGTCCGCTGGGGCAGAACGAAGTAGTGGCAGTTGACCTGGGCCGCGGGCTGCAGCTTGCGGTCGATGCGGCCGTTGCGCTGCTCGATGCGGCCCGGGTTCCACGGCAGGTCGAAGTGGAACAGGTCCGAGCAGTGGGCCTGGAGGTTCAGTCCCTCACGGGCCGCGTCGGTGGCGATGAGGATGCGCAGCGGCTCCTGGGCCGGGTCGGCATTGAAGCGGCGCTGCACCTCGCGCCGACGGGCCCTGCTGGTGAGGCCGTCGATGATGTCGATGCGCTCCTCGGCCTGGTCGGTGTCCTCGATCGCCTGCTCCAGGATCGACTTGAGGTAGCGCTTGGTGCCCTCGCGGTTCTCGGTGAAGATCAGCACCCGGCGCTCGGTCCACGTCGGCGGCGACCCGGTTGCGGGCTGGCCGAAGGCGGGCAGCCCCGGGCATTGGTGCCGTCTGATCCAGTCGATGAGACGGAGCGTCTTGGCGTCGGGGAGATGGCGGGCATCCTCTGCGATCTTCTCCATCTGGTCGAGGAGGCGCTGCTCGTGAGCCCACGCGGCCGCTGCGGGGTCAGCAGCCGGCTGGGAGGCGGCGTCGATCTGTGCGATCTGCGCCTCCTCGTCGGCTTCCGCCTCGTCGGAGGTCCACCCGGCGCGCTCATCGTCGGCGTCGGCCGGCTTGAGGAAGGCGGTCGCCTGCTCGTCGTCGGGGTACAGCGCCGGATGCGGGTCGCCCCCGAGCTCGTGGGCTTTGTCCCAATGGCGCTGGACCGTCTCGCGGTGCTTCTGGAGACTGCGGGCGAACGCCTCGATCGACGACAGCAGCCGCTGCTGCAGGCCGACCGCCATGAGTCCGGCCGCGAAGCGGACCCTGGCGGACTCCGACGAGTAGCGCTGGTCTCGGGCGGTTCGATACTCGTCGAGCAGCCTCGACAGGGCCAGCTCCGGGGCGTCCTCGGGCAGCCCGTCGATCTTGACCCGCACGACGTTGCGCTCCGGGAAACCGCCTTGGATCGAGCGGAGGTCCTCCTTGATGCGGCGTACCATCACCGGCTCGAGGTCGGTCCTGGCCCGCACCTTCACGCCTCGGGTGAACCGGTACGGGTCGAGCAGCTCCAGCAGCGTCGAGAAGCTGTTGGAGTGGCCGTTGTGGGGCGTGGCCGACAGGAACAGGCGGTGCTCGAACCGGTGGGCCAGATCGCGCACCGCCCTCGTGATCTTGGTCTCGATGCCGTATCGGCCCCCTGACGACGGAGCGGCATGGTGCGCCTCGTCGAGGATCAGCAGGCTTCCGGGCCGGGCCTCGCCGAGCCACTCGCGCATCGGGTCGGTGTAGGCGGGGTCGATCAGCAGGTTGTGCGACACCAGGAACCGACTGTGGGTGCGCCACGGGTTGACCCCGAAGCCTCGCTCGCGGCGCATCCGCGACACGTATGCGCGGTCGAGGACTTCGAACACGAGCCCGAAGCGCTCCTCCATCTCGCCCCGCCACTGCTCCAGCATCGACGGAGGCGCGGCCACCACGATCGACTTGGCCTTGCGGCGAAGCAGCAACTCGCGGGCGATCAGACCGGCCTCGATGGTCTTGCCGAGACCCGTGTCGTCGGCGATGAGCAGGTTGGCCCGCGGCAGCGCCAGCGCCTTGCGTAGCGGCTCCATCTGGTAGGCGTCGATCGTGATGCCGGCCCTGAACGGTGCCTGGAACAGCCGCGAGTCGGTGGCCGTGGTGCAGTTCCAGCGCAGCGTGTTCAAGAATGCCGCGAACAGCCGCGGCGAGTCGAGGCCCTTGGACGCCAAGTCGGCCCAGCCCTCGTCGGTGAGGATCCACCGGTCCGGCTCGTACTCCCAGAACACCTCCAACGCCTGGCCCTGGTTGTCGTCGTCCACGCACGCCAGCCCGACTAGAGCGGACTCGCCCGGCACCTGCGACTCGGCCACCTCCTCCACGATCCACCGCCGAGACCGCACCTGCACCAACTCGCCCACCCCTGGCAGCCGCTCCGGCAGCACCGCAGGCGCAACGGCACTCACGCGTCTTGCTCCTCTACACGCGTCTCTTCTACGCGTGGACGACTCTCGGCAGCCATCCTTCGGCGATCGGCCATCCGACGACTATAGGGCTGAGCCTCACCGCGCATTGCGCAGGCGGTGTGAAGCCCGGTGAGGTTCGATGAGTGCGGCGCTAGGACGTGGCTGCGTCAAGCCCGAAGGCCGATTCGACTGTTGTGATGGTGTGCTCGTCGCGCAGCTTGCAGACGGTGACCTGTGAGGCGAATAGTCCCTTCTCCCAGAAGGCTTGATCCAGCGTGCGCTTTGCGAGCCACTCGACCGCCACGACCATCTCGGTTTCCTCAGGGTCGTCAGACTCGGCCCCTTCCCAGGTCCCCCCGCCTGGATGTGGTTGATCGAGCAGCGGCTGAAGTTGACCGTTGATCTCGACCTTGGCATCACGTAACGCGATGAGCTCGCCGGTGACTTGTCCGATGCCCACATAGCCGGCTCCGCCTACGTGCGCGAACACGCGGCTGCCGGGCTTGAGGCTTCGAAGCGGCTTCCAGTACCACGATCCTCCGCCAGCGTTTAGAAGCCCGTACGTGCTCGCTATCGACCAGCGCCGGGGGTCATCGACCCGGCCGAGCACGATGTAGAAGTCCCGACCGTTCCATGGCCGCTTCTTGCTACGCGACGGTCGACCAACCTTGCCTTCGACGGGCTGCGGATCGAGAAGCCACGTCCGCGCTAGGTAGTCGCGGCCGTCGTCGCTGAAGTGGCGAAAGAAGACGGCATTGATCGGTACTCCGTAGGGGAATTATCAACTTGACTTGACAACTGGGGGCTGACCTGGTACTTTGACGGGCA
>VYCM01000028.1 GCA_009843915.1 Acidimicrobiaceae bacterium
CGCCGATATCGACGCTGGCCAGCAGCGCGATCACCACGACCGCGCTGGCGGTGATGGCGGTGAGAGTGCCGGTGCCTGCCACCGAGCGGCCCAGGGCCTCTATGCGGATCCGGCGGTGGTCCTCGAGGGCGGACACGGCCTGGACGATCAGCCGGTCGATCAAGCCGGCGGCTGCGGCCCCGCCCCGCTCGGCGGCGGCCAGCGTGCCGACCAGCGTCTCAGCCGGGGACCCGGCAAAATGTGCCGACGCGGCGCTCAAGGGGTCGACCCCCGAGGCGAGGGCCAGGTTGATGCTGGTCGCGGCCGGAGCGAAAGCGGGCGCCTCCACCCGCTCGGCGGCCTCAACCGCGGCGTCGTTGATGGGACGGCCCGCGGCGGCGTACAGGCGGATGCGCCGCAGCCACTCCAGCAGGGCGGCGTCGCGGCGGGCCCGATAGCCCGACAGGACCAGCCCGCGCAGTAGCAGCGATGCGGCCGCCGGCACCCACACCGACACGGCCAACGCGGCCAGAGCACCGGCACCGAAGCCCGCCAGGATCGTCCCAACCACGACGATCACAACGGCCGCCAGCACAGTGGCCACCACCGAAGCGGCCCGCAGCCGGTGCGGCGGCCATCCCGCCGCCGCGAGTTCGACAGTGTTGGCCTGGCGGGGAGCGGCAGTCAGCACCAGCCGCACTGCTGCCCCTGCACCGGAGACTGCGGCGAGCCAGATCATCGCGAGCCTCTTGCATGTCGGGTCTTCGCAGCTCCCCACAGCGCGTCTGAGATCGTCAGCACGCCTGGCGGTCCGGTTTCGGGCCTTGAGCGCTGGGTCATTGCAGGCCCCCGTAGCGCACTGCCGCCCGAGCTGGTAGCAGGACGCGGGCGCTGAGAGCCGCGATCACCACGGCGCCGGCCATCAGCAGCGCGGCGCCCCGGCCACCGGCCAGCCAGGCGCCCACGTCGGTGGCGACTTGTCCCGCCCCGGCCACCAGTCCCGCTCCGAGCAGCACCACCAGGGCCAGTGTGGGCATGGCCACCGCGACACGGGCGTGGAACAGCCGGGCGGTCATTGCGGTCTGGGAGGCCTCAGCCTCGAGCACGGCGACGGTCTCGGCCCAGCGCCCGCCGCCCTCGGCCGAGATGGCGATCAGGTCGGCCAGCGATCCGGCGACAGCCGACGGCACCCGGGCCGCGAACCGCTCGGCGGCAATGTCGACGCCGACGCTCTTGCAGTCGGTCGCCATCGCCGCCGCGGCCTCACCGACACCACCGCTCACCAGCGGGGCGGCCCTGGCCACGGCGTCGGCGGCGGTCACCGCCACCGCGGCCTGGTTGGCCAGCACGCTCGAGAATCGAGCCACTCCCTCGGCGACGGCCACCCGCCGTCTCGACATCACCAGCACCTTCAGCGCGGAGGTGCACACCACCGCGCATATCGCCGCCGCGGCCGCGTGGCCGGCGGCGAGGCCCAGGACGGTCATGACGGAGCCGGCCGCGGCTGCAGCTGGCAACTCGGCGGGGATGCGGGCCCGCCGGCGCCGGCCCGTCCTGGCTCGCAGGGACCAGCGGGTCCCGCTGGCGGGCCACAACATGATGGCCAGCACGACCGCACCTCCCGCGACGATGGCCCACCCCGAAGCATTCACTGCGGTGCCCCGTTGCGGTTCGCGGTGCTCGAGTCGCCGCCCACCAGTTGCAGGATGGGCCGGCGCGGTGCGGCCTCCGCCGCAGGGCCGTGAACGGCAACGCCTGCGGATCGGTATACGTCGGCCATGCGGCCCACGGGCTGGTCTACCGGCGTGGCCCAACGCTCGTTGGGCGGAAGGCGCCACAGGCAGCGTGTCTGGACCGTGCCGTCGACATCGGTGCCGGTGATCTGGGTCACGTCCGCGATGACCCGCTCACCGGCGTGGTTGCGGCCCATCCACACCAGCAAGTGCACTGCGATGGCGATCGACCGTCGGGCCAGGCCCTCGTCGGCTCCCTCGGAGGTGGCGTAGGCGGTGAGCTTCTCGAGCACCCCGTCGCCGGGTGGGGAGTGCAGGGTGACGAGGCATCCGTCCAGGCCCGAGGACATGGCGTCGAGCAGGGCCATGGTGCCCTCGCCCCTCACCTCACCCACCACCAGCTTGGAGCTGTTGGCCCGCTTGGCGTCGCGCACGTGGTCGGCCATGGAGTGCTTGCCCACGCCGTCGTTGTTGGCGTCCCTGGTGAGCCGCTCGTAGGCGTTGGGGTGGATGCCGTACTCGCGCAGCCTCAGTTCGGGGGTGTCCTCGATGGTGTCGATGCGCTCCTCGGACGGCACCTGCGCCAGCAGCGCCTGGCAGAGCGTGGTCTTGCCGCCCCCCATGGCGGCCGCGACCACCACGTTGGCTCGCATGTCGCCGGCGACGGCCTCCACCAGCACGTCGGCCAGCTGGGTGCTGCACAGGCCCAACTCGGCAAGCGTGCGCCGGCCGCCGAGGTTGCTGCGGAGCACCAGAGTCGGCGGCGTGCAGACGAACGCCTCGGCGTGAAGGCGCCACCGGCCGCCGATGCGGGTGTCGAGGCGGGGGTCGAGCTCGTCGAAGCGCTGCGGCCGCTCGCCCGCGTAGGCGGCCAGGAACCGGCACGCCCCGATCATCTCGTCGTCGCTCGAGAACGGGGACGATCGGCTCTGCCGCTCGCCGTTGGAGAACTCGACCAGCATCGATTCGCCGCCCCGGATCTGGAACTCCTCCACCCCGTCCTCACCCAGCAGCTCCCGCAGCCGGTCGGCGGCCGCGGCGGCGGCCGACTCGCGGCGCGTGGTCCGGTCGGCGCCGTCCATGCGCTGCGGCGCGGCGGCCAACGAGCCCAGCGAGCGGCCCAGGCGGCGCAGTGTCCGCTCCGGGCGCCTGGCGGGCGTGTACGGCACCGCTCGCACTGCCTGGGCGCCGGCCAGCAGCCGCAGTTCGGCGGTGTCCACCGCATGGTCCGCGACCACTACCAGAGCCAACGGCACCCTGGCCGCGGAACCGGTGCTCAGGCTCAACCGGTCCCGCAGGCCGCGGCCCGAGCCTGCGGTCACCCACACCACTCCGGCGGCCGCGGCCGCGGTGGTGCGCTGCACGCTGTCGCTCTCGCACGGGTCCAACGCCACGACCGAGGCCCGATGAGGCGCGGCGGCCAGGGCCCGGTCGGCGAGCGACTCGCCCACCACCAGATCGGCGGCCGAGGAGCGCACTCCCTCGATGATGGTGCGCACCACCCAGCCGGCGGCCTGCGGGTCGAGTCGGCGGTCAGTTGAGACCATCAGCATCTTCGGACCTCCCTTCGTCCGGTCGCGGTGCCGGTTGCGGCGCCGGGCAGCCGGGCCAGCCCGCCGGAGGCGATTCCCATATCCACCACACCGTCGGGCCCAGGACGGCGGCCAACTGCGGTCGGGCCTCGACCACCATCGTGCCCTCGCCCGCGACCACCACAGGCAGCACCGCAGTGGCGCAACCGCCCGGCTGCGCGGCCAGTACGGCGGCGTCTCCAGCCCGGGGTCCCGGGTCGGGCCAGAGCGACGGGTCCACCGCCACCGCCAGCAGGGCCGCCGACAGGTCCGAGGCGGCCGGCACCACGGAGTCGGTCAGCATGGTCCCGGACACGACTGTGCCCGCCGTCACCGCCACCGCAGGCACCCGATCGGCCAGCTGATCGGCAGTCACGAACAGCGCGGCGGAGGCCTCGGGCATCTCCATCGTCACGAACTCGCCCGGCTCGCGTCCAGCCGGCCAGTCCTCGGCCGCCACCACCACATGCACGGTGGGCCGGGGCTCGGGGCGGCCAAGCAGCCATACCGAGAGCACCACCACGACGACGATCAGGGCCGCGGCCGTGAAGCGCCGGGCCTGCCCCGACATGGGCGCTGATGTTCCGGCCATCTGCGCCTCCTAACCGACCTGCGACAGGGGTGGACGCTCGGAACCCGATCCGACCGGATCGCTCTGCAGCGTGATCCCCGACGTGTAGTCGATGATCTCCAGGAACCACTCGACGCCTCTGGCGAGAATGTCGCACCGGCGGAAGGTGGCGCCGTCTTCCCCCACTCCCTCGAAGCAGGCGCTCGCCTGCCAGGACCAGACCCCTGGCGTGGCCAGTTCCCACCGGCAGCGGTTGTAGGAGTCGGCGGCGACCATCGCCGTGGCGATGTCGCATGACGCGTTCACGTCGCGGTTGCGGCGGCGTCGTTCGGCCTGCGCCTGCTGGGATGGGCTCAGGTTGTCCCAGCGGCTCAGGTAGGTGTCGAATCCCGCACCGGGCCGGACCTCGCCGGCGTTCTCGATCATGGAGCGGTGTCGGGCGCTCCACGGCAGCAGCTGCGTAAGCCGGGTCTGCACACTCACGGCCTGCCACAGGCAGCCGTCGTCGCTTGGGACGTACCACAAGGCGTCAGGGTCGAGCACCGGCCACACCGGCGATCCGGCCACCAGCAGGTACTCCCTACCGCCGGGCACTTCGGGGTGAGGAGGCCAGGGCCTGCCCGGCTCGCCCTGAGGCGCGATGCTCACCAGTGTCGTCCACGTCAACTGCGACACGAACCGCGAGCGGTCGTCGGCGGTCAGTCCTAGACCCGTCGTGCACGGCTCCTCGTCGTCGCCGCCCCCGCTGGGCGGGCTGCCTCCGCCC
>VYCM01000069.1 GCA_009843915.1 Acidimicrobiaceae bacterium
GCGAGGTTGTGGCCCGGAGGCATCTCCGCTCGGCCGATGGCATCGGCCCGGGAGTGCAGCAGCTCGGCCGTCTCGTCCAGGTCGCGGGCGATGATGTAGCGGCGCTCGGCCACCCCGTCGAGCACGAACTCGCCGAGTTCGTCGAGGTCGGCCACCTCGGGCTCGGTGCCTCGCATCTCAGCGATCATCTGCTTGAGCTGCTCGAAAGTCAGACTGCCCCGCCCGGTGCCAGCGCCCACCCGCTGGAGGTGCTCGGGACGGTTGCGCTGGGCGTTGAACAGGCCGGTGTCCATCATTCCGCCCGACGGGTAGAACACCGACGCCCGCAGGTTGGTGCCCTCGCTGATGAGGTTGTGGTTGAGGGCCTCGGTGAAGCAGCTGGCCGCGGCCTTGGAGGACGCGTACACCGAGGCGGTCGGCACCGGGGCGAACCCGCCGTCGCCCGAGGACGTGACGATCACCTGGCCGGGCTCGCCGCCGGCGATCATGCGGGGAACGAACGCCCACGTGCAGATGGCCACCCCGAATACGTTGACGCCGAAGCACCAGCGCCAGTCGTTTGGCTCCTGCTGCCAGGGCTTGCCGCCACCGCCAGAGGTCACACCGGCGTTGCAGAACAGAAGGTTGCAGGCCCCGTGAGCCTCGAAGACATGGTCGGCCAGTGCGGTGACGGACTCTTCGTCGCTCACATCGGTGGGCACGCCCTCCACCGATCCCAAGGGCGCCAGCTCCCCCACTGCCTGCTCCAGAGCGGGCGCTTCAATGTCGGCTATCACCACCCGCGCACCGCGGCCGAGCAGCGCCTTGGCGATGCCCTTGCCGATGCCGCCGGCCCCGCCGGTCACCACCGCGACCGACCCGTCGATCATCAGGCGATCCAGAGTCATCCGAGACCTTCTCTCATGCCGGCACGACCTCGACGGGGATCCCGTTGACGGCTGCATTGCCAGACGGCACGTCCAGGAAGTCGGGCGGGGCCAGCAGGTTGTTGTTTACCCCGGCGTGCTCGCGGGCCACCGACTGCCGGGTGCCGGGCTTGTCGTGGCCCCAGCCGTGGGGCAGCGACACCACCCCGGGCATCATCTCATCGCTGACCTCGGCCGAGACCTCGATGCTGCCGTTGGAGGACGACACCACTGCGACGGCGCCGTCGTCGACGCCCCGGGCGGCCGCGTCGTCGGGATGGATGAGCAGGGTGCAGCGGTCCTTGCCGCTCACCAGCACCCTCACGTTGTGCATCCAGGAGTTGTTGGAGCGCAGATGGCGGCGGCTGGTGAGCACCAGCGGCTCGACAGGGCGGTCGAGGCGGTCGGCGAGCCGACCGACGTCGCCGATGATGTGACCGGGAGCCAGGTCGATTTTCCCGTCCTCGTGGAGCACGATCTCGTCGATGCGGGGCACCATCGGGCCGAAATCGACACCGTCGGGGTGCTCCTTGAGCTTCTCCAGGGTGAGGCCTTCGGAGTTCTCGCCGTAGCGGTCGCCCCACGGGCCCATGCGGATGGCCAGATCGTTGAGGCGCTCCGGGCCGGGCTCCGGCGAGGCGGCTAGAGCCGCCTCCGGGTCGGCGCCCGAGAGTGCGGCGAGGTTCGAGAAGTACCCATCGTCGATGGTTGCCGCGTCGGTGTCCGGCGGGATCCCCGCGCAGATGGCGCCCAGGCGGAGCAGGATCTCCCACTCATGCGGCCGGTCCTCAGCGGGCGGGAACAGCGGCGGCGACCACTTGGCGGCTGAGCGGGTGGCCCACCCCCACAGCAGCTCGTCACAGTGGGGCTGCTCCAGCGCCGAGAGGCCAGGCAGGATCACGTCGGCGTGCCGGGACGTCTCGTTGAGGGCGTTGTCGAGCGAGATCATGGCATCGAGTTGGGGCAGGGCCGCGTCCAGGCGGCCGGCGTCGGGGGCCGATATCACCGGATTGCCGCAGATGACCACCAAGGCCTTGATCTGGCCCGGCCCGGGCGTGTCGATCTCCTCGGCCAGACACGACAGCGGGAATTGTCCCAGAGCCTCCGGCGCCCCCCGCACGCGGCTGTGCCGGCGGCCGAAGCCCTTGGGTGAGCCCCATTCCTGCTGGGCCGCGGTCACAGCCACCGGCTTGGCCCACATGAGCCCGCCTTCGGCGTCGAGGTTGCCGGTGAGCGCGCAGATGACGTCGGGCAGCCACGACGCCAGGGTGCCGAACTCCTGGTTGCAGGTGCCGATGCGGGCATACCAGACGGCCCGGTCGGCGGCCGCGAACTCGCGGGCCAGTGTGCGGATCAACTCGGGGCTGGTGCCGCAGGCGTCTGCCACCCGCTCGGGTGGGAAGCCGGCCGCGATGCGTCGTACGTCGTCCACCCTCTTGAGGCGGTCAGCCAGATGTCCGAGCCGGACCAGGCCGTCGGCGAACAGCACGTTGACCACCGCGAGCTGCAACAGGGCGTCGGTGCCGGGCCTCACCGGCAACCACTGGTCGGCGTGCTTGACCGTTCCGGTGCGGCGGGGGTCGATCACCACCACCTTGCCGCGCTCACGGATCCGGTCGAGCGCAGCCGGCACGTCGGCGTGGGCCAGCAGGCTGCCCTGGCTGGCGTGGGGGTTGGCCCCTTGAACGACCATGAAGTCGGTCCGCTCAATGTCGGGTGCCGGGATGCGCCAGGCCTGCCCGTACAGGAGTTGGCACACGACATTCTTGGGCCACTGGTCGATCGTGCCGGCCGAGTAGATCACCGGCAGCTGGGCCAGACCCATGAACAGGCCCACGTAGCGGCTGATCGAATAGTTGTGGGCCGCCGGGTTGCCCACATAGGCGGTGACCGCCTCGACACCGTGGTCCGAGCGGACCTTGCCGATGAGTTCGGAGCACCGTGCGAACGCGTCGTCCCAGCCGACCTCGACGAAGTCACCCGACGAGTTGCGCACGAGCGGCGCCCGCAGCCGGTCGGGGTCGGAATGAAGATGCCCGAGCGTTGTGCCCTTGGGGCAGATGTAGCCCTTGGACCACACATCGCTGCGGTTGGGCCGGATCAGCTTGACCTCACCGTCGGCGTGGTGCACCTCAAGGCCGCACATCGCCTCACACAGCGGGCAAGTGCGGATGTGGATGCTGCGCTCCGTCATGGACACCTCTCGCTACGTCTCAGGTCGGCGTTGATCCTAAGGGGCGGGCGGCACGGGATCAGACTTCGAGCATCAGGGTGACGGGGCCGTCGTTGGTCAGCTCGACCGCCATGTTGGCTCCGAAGGAGCCCGTGGCCACGGTGGCCCCCAGTCGCCTGAGCTCCTCCACGAGGGCTTCGATGAGGCGGCTGGCCTCGTCGGGCGCGGCCGCGGCGATGAACGACGGCCGGCGGCCCTTGCGGGTGTCGCCGTACAGCGTGAACTGGCTGACGACCAGCAGCTCGCCGCTGGTGTCGGCCACCGACCGGTTCATGTGGCCGTTCTCGTCGGCGAAGATGCGCAGGTGCCACAGCTTGGCCGCCAGCTTCACCGCGGCTTGGTGGTCGTCACCGTGGGTGACTCCCACCAGGCAGCACAACCCCGGTCCGATCTCGCCCACCACCTGACCGTCCACCCGCACTCGGGCTTCGGCGGCTCGTTGCACCAGCGCTCTCACGGAGCCAGCCTACGAATTGCCCCGCCTGGACCCGGCCTGAAGCGCTTGGAACGGCCGGCCGCGACTGTGCCGTAGAACACGCCGGCCAACACCACCGCCGCGCCGGCCACGGTGCTGACGCCGGGCAACTCCGACAGGAACAGTGCGGCCCACACCGTCCCGGCCACCGTCTCGGTCGGCGCGAACAGCGAGACCTCCGACACCGGGGCGTAGCGAAGGGCGTTCGAGTTGGCCAGCCGGCCCAAGGGGTTGAAGCACAGTCCCATGGCCGCGATGGCTAGGTAGGCCCGCGTGTCGAGCGAGAACGGGGATGCCGCGAAGCTCGTGACGACCACGACCATGGCCGCGCTGAGGAACAACGCGGCCCGGCGGCTCACGTCCGGGAAGCGCCGCCAGACGGTCATGTTCCCGGCGAAGCACACCACCGCCAACAGCGCCAGGAGGTCGCCCCTCAGCGTCGGCTCCCCCACTGAACTCGACACGATCACTCCGATGCCCACCATGGTCAGGGTGATGGCCACGGCCACGCGGCGGGTGATGGGCTCGCCTAGAAACAGCCGGGCGCACAGCGAGGCCATCAGAGGAGCCGCAGCCACGATGGCCACAACGTTGGCCACCCGGGTCTCGGTGATGGCGGTGATGAAGGCGAGCTGGCTCACCGACGCGAGCACCGCCACGCCCATGATCGGCAACCGATGGGTTCGCAGCGACTCCAGCGCGGGGCGCCGGTCGAACCACCGCCCGAAGGTGGAGTGCACCACCAGCGCGCAGCACGACACCAGGAAGGCCACGTCCAACGGGCCGGCCTCCGACACCCGCACCCACAGCGAGTCGGTGGAGACGCACAGCATCCCGACGCCGGCCAGCAGCCACCCCAGTGGCCGCCGATCGTCCGAGTGCTCCGCGCTCACCGGGTCAAGCTAACGGCCGCCCAC
>VYCM01000102.1 GCA_009843915.1 Acidimicrobiaceae bacterium
AGCGAGTAGGGCGAAGCCCGTGCGAGCAAGCGAATGCCCGTAGCACCCGCCGGGGGAGGAAGATGCCAGGCGGGAGATGCGGGCGGAGGACGCCAGGCGGGGGATGCGGGTGTTCGCTTGCGAGCGAGTAGGGCGAAGCCCGTGCGAGCAAGCGAATGCCCGTAGCACCCGCCGGGGACGCACAACAGCAGAGTTCGGTAGGGTTAAAGCTATGCCGCAGCTCCGATCACACACCACGACGCAAGGTCGGAACATGGCCGGCGCCCGGGCCCTGTGGCGGGCCACCGGCATGACCGACGACGACTTCGACAAGCCCATCGTGGCCGTGTCCAACTCGTTCACGCAGTTCGTGCCGGGCCACGTCCACCTGAAGGACCTCGGCCAGCTCGTGGCCTCCGAGATCGCGGCCGCGGGCGGGGTGGCCAAGGAGTTCAACACCATCGCGGTGGACGACGGCATCGCCATGGGCCACGACGGGATGCTCTACAGCCTCCCCAGCCGCGACCTCATCGCCGACTCGGTCGAGTACATGGTGAACGCCCACTGCGCCGACGCGCTGGTGTGCATCTCCAACTGCGACAAGATCACCCCGGGCATGTTGATAGCGGCCATGCGGCTCAACGTCCCGACGGTGTTCGTGTCGGGCGGGCCCATGGAGGCGGGCAAGACCAAGCTGGCCGGGGTGAGCGTGAAGCTCGACCTGATCAACCCGATGATCTCCGCCGGAGACTCGTCGGTCAGCGACGAGGACCTGCTGGAGATGGAGCGCTCGGCCTGCCCCACCTGCGGGTCGTGCTCGGGCATGTTCACCGCCAACTCCATGAACTGCCTCACCGAGGCGCTCGGGCTCTCGCTGCCCGGCAACGGCACGGTGCTGGCCACCCACTCCGACCGCCGGGAGCTGTTCTGCGAGGCAGGCCGGCGGGTGGTCGATCTGGCCCGCCGCTGCTACGAGAAGGACGACGAGTCGGTGCTGCCCCGCTCGATCGCCACCAAGACCGCCTTCGAGAACGCCATGCGCCTCGACATCGCCATGGGCGGCTCCACCAACACGGTGCTGCACATCCTGGCCGCGGCCCGCGAGGGCGAGGTGGACTTCACCATGGCCGACATCGACCGGCTCAGCCGCAGCACGCCCAACATCTGCAAGGTCGCCCCGTCCACCGACCAGTACCACGTGGAAGACGTGCACCGGGCCGGGGGAATCATGGGCATCCTGGGCGAGCTCGACCGGGGCGGGCTGCTGGAGACCTCGGTCCCGACGGTGCACTCCAACACGCTGGCCGACGCCCTCGAGGTGTGGGACGTGATGCGCGACCCCTCCAGCGAGGTCGTCGAGTTCTACCGGGCCGGGCCGGCGGGCATCCCCACCCAGCAGGCGTTCAGCCAGTCGGAGAGGTGGCCGACGCTCGACACCGACCGCGCCGGCGGCTGCATCCGATCGGTCGACCACCCCTACAGCACCGACGGCGGCCTGGCCGTGCTGTACGGAAACATCGCCACCGACGGCTGCATCATCAAGACCGCCGGCGTGGACGAGTCGATCTTCCGGTTCTCCGGCCCGGCCAGGGTGTTCGAGAGCCAGGAGGAGGCCTGCGACGGGATCCTCGACGAAGAGCACGGGATACAGGCCGGCGACGTGGTGGTCGTGCGGTACGAGGGGCCCAGGGGCGGTCCCGGCATGCAGGAGATGCTCTACCCGACTTCGTACATCAAGGCCCGGGGGCTGGGCAAGGAGTGCGCGCTGTTCACCGACGGCCGCTTCTCCGGCGGCACGTCGGGCCTCTCGATCGGCCACGCCTCGCCCGAGGCGGCCGAGGGCGGGGCCATCGCCCTGATCCGGGACGGCGACACGATCGACATCGACATACCGAACCGCACCGTCAATCTGCGAGTCGACGACGCCGAGCTCACCCGGCGGCGGCAGCAGGAGGACGCCAGCCCGGCAGGCTGGAGTCCGCGCGCCCGCCAGCGCCAGGTGTCGGCCGCGCTGCGGGCCTACGCAGCCATGGCCACCTCTGCTGACAAGGGCGCAGTACGCGACCTGAGCCGGATCGAGGCCTGAAGCCGAGCGGGTGAGCTAGAGAAGGTCGGAGGGAATCGGCGGGGGCGAGGGCCGCACGCAGCCCTCGGCCACCGCGCAAGAGGCCACTTCGACCGCCACCCGCGACGCGACCCTCCTGTCGAAGACGGACGGGATTATGTAGTTGCGGTCCAGGTCCTCGTCGTCGATGACTGCGGCAATGGCTTTGGCAGCGGCCGCCTTCATGCGTTCGGTAATGCAGGTGGCGCCAGCATCGAGTGCGCCTCTGAACACACCGGGGAAGGCAAGAACGTTGTTTATCTGATTGGGAAAGTCGGACCGTCCGGTGGCCATAATCGCGGCCAGTCCATCAACCTCCTCAGGCCGAATCTCCGGATCGGGGTTGGCCATTGCAAAGACGATCGGATCACGGGCCATGGCCCGGACATCATCGGCATTGAGCAGGCCCGGCGCTGACACTCCCACAAACACATCGGCGCCGCGTATGACCTCCGAGAGAGATCCCGCCTTCTGATCGGGATTGGTATTGGTAGCGAACCACTGCTTGGCGTCGTGCAGTCCGCTGCGGCCCATATGGATCGCACCGAGCCTGTCAACACCCACAATCTCACCAACACCGGCATCGTGGAGCATCTTGGCGACGGCCAGACCAGCTGCACCGGTGCCCGATATCACCACCGACACATCGCCGGCCTGTTTGCCGACCAGTTTGAGGGAGTTTCTCAACGCAGCAATGGTGACGATGGCCGTGCCGTGCTGATCGTCGTGAAACACGGGAATGTCCAGCGCGTCTATAAGCCGTTCCTCGATCTCGAAGGCCGCGGGCGCGGCAATGTCCTCCAAGTTGATGCCGCCGAACGATGGCGCCATGCGGACAACGGCCTCTACGAGCTCGTCGGGCGTGGCCACGTCGAGGCACACCGGGAAGGCGTCCACCCCGCCGAACTCCTTGAACAGCAGAGCCTTGCCCTCCATTACGGGCAGTGCCGCCGCCGGACCGATGTTACCGAGGCCCAGGACTGCGGTGCCGTCGGTGACGATCGCAACGATGTTCTTCACGATGGTGTGGGTGTGGCGCAGCATCGGCTCCCGCTCGATCGCGGTGCACACCCGGGCCACGCCCGGCGTGTACGCCATAGCCAGATCATGGGCGTCGCCCACCGCGCATAGGGCGTTCACCTCTATCTTTCCGCCCTCGTGGAGCCGGAACGTGCGATCCCACCAGTCGAGAACGGTGACGCCGTCCAGGTGGCTGACGGCGGCGACTATCTCGCGGGCATGGTCGGGCGACTTGGCCAGCACATCGATCTCCCGCATCACGACCGGGCCCTTGGCCTCGAATCCCGGGATGGCGGCAATGTTGCCGCCCGCGTCGCCTATGGCTGTCGCAAACCGGCCCAACGTCCCGGGACGGTTGCCCAGCGAGACCTTGATAGTTATCGAGTAGGCGGGCGTGGGTGTGTCCAATTCAACTCCCAATCTCGTTGCGGCTTACGAAGAAACCCTAACCAGACATTGACCGAACACATCGACGTTGCAGCCATGGTTGAATATACGAGACCGTAATGAGTATCATTCGAATCTCTAGTTCAAACTTAGAGAAGGAGCAATCTGTGGTTCGACACATGTCAGACGAGCACAAGGCCGCAAATGCCCGGGCCCGCGCAGAAAACAAGGCTGTTAGCGCATACCTTGACGGTCTCGAATCGAATCGACCTCGGCCGGGTCGCAGGCGTACAGCCGAGTCCATGCAGAAGCGAATCGAGGCCATCAGCGAAGCGCTGGAGTCGGCTACACCGATACGTCGAGTACAACTCGTTCAAGAACGGATCGACCTTGAGCGGGCCTTGAGCGCTCCGGCGGAGACGATGGACATCAGCGAACTCGAGGACGCTTTCGTTAAGGTTGCGGTCTCCTACAGCGGCCGTAAAGGAATCACATACTCCGCATGGAGAGAGGTAGGAGTTCCCGCGGCCACTCTCAAGCGGGCCGGAATCTCTCGCGGCGGCACCTGACCGCCTACAGCCGAACTTCTGCGGTCTGAACCGCGGCCGCAGGGTGGCGGGCCGCGATCTTGCGGGCTGATTCCACTACCAGCGCGGTCTGAGCCGGCGCCGTTCCAGTGAACCAGGCGGGCTCGGCCACCAGCCGGGCCATGTCGTCGCGGTCGAGCGGCACCCGGTCGTCGGCGGCGAGCACATCGAGCAGGCGATCCAAGTCGACGGGGGCGCCTCCGCCGGCCTGCTGAGCGGCCTGCCGGGTGGGCTCCGCCAACACCGTGAGGGCGGCTTCACGGCCCATACCGGCCCGTACGAGCACGGTGAGCAGCCTGGTGGTCGCCAGGGCAGGCAGGAAGCGCTCGAACTCAGCCCGGAGGGTGGCCTCGTCGATGTCCAGTTCCTCCAGCACACCCAGCGCGGTGTGGAGGAGGCCGTCGGCGGCGCAGAAGGCATCGGGGAGCATCACCCGGCGGGCGGCCGAACAGCTCACGTCACCCTCGTTCCACTGGCGACCGGCCAGCGAGGCCGCCATGGCGAGATGGCCATCGAGAACGGTTCGCAGCGCGCCGATCCGCTCCGAGGACCGGGCGTTGGCCTTGTGGGGCATCGCCGAGGATGCCACCTGGCCGGCCCGGAATCCCTCGGCAACGAGGCCGTGCCCGGCCATGAGCCGGATGGTGGTCGCCAACGACGCCGGCCCGGAGACGGCCTGAACCACCGCGGCCACTACATCGAGGTCCAGCGAGCGCGGGTAGGTCTGCCCAGTCGCGTCGAGGACCCGGCCGGAGCCCAGGTGCTGGGCCACGATCTGCTCCAGCTCGTCCACCGCCTCGGCCGAGCCCAGCAGGTCGAGCTGGTCGAGCCGGGTGCCGACCGGCCCCTTTATCCCCCTGAGCGGGTACCGGTTCAGCAGTTCGTCGATCCGGGTGAAGCCCAGCATCGTCTCGGCGGCGGCGTCGGCGAAGCGCTTCCCCAGCGTGGTGGCCTGCGCGGCCACGTTGTGGGTCCGGGCCACCATCGGTGTCGAGGCGTGGTCCTCGGCCAGATCGGCCAGCCGGGAGATGACTGCGACCAGGTCGTCGCGGATCACCCTCAACGACTCGAGTATCTGAAGCTGCTCGGCGTTCTCGGTGAGATCGCGCGACGTCATCCCAAGGTGGATCTGCTCGTGGCCCGCCAGCGCGCAGAACTCGTCGATGCGGGCCTTCACGTCATGGCGCGTGACCGACTCGCGGGCCGCGATCGACTCGAGGTCGACATCATCGACCACGGCCTCGTATGCCTCGACGACGCGGTCGTCGACGTCGAGCCCCAGCTTGCGCTGCGCCTCCAGCACCGCCAGCCACAGCCGGCGCTCCAGTACGACACGGCGCTCGGGCGACCACACCGCCCGCATCCGCTCGCTGGCGTAACGACCCGCCAGCACGTTGGGGATCCCGGCCTCCACGTCGCTGCCTGCGCTCGGCGGCTAGGCCGCTTCCTGCCAGTTGAGGTACTGGCTCCGCCCCGGACCCACACCCACCAGCCGGATGGGCACACCGATGCCCTCCTCCAGGAAGGCGATGTAGTCGGCGGCCGCGGCCGGCAGCTGCGACGACCGGGTGACGCCGCTCAGGTCGGTGCTCCAGCCCTCGAGCTCGGCGTACACCGGCACCGCCTTGTGGATGACCGACTGGTGGTAGGGCATGTGCTCGAAGCGCTCGCCGTCGAGTTCGTAGGCGACGCACACCTTGAGACGCTCGAGGCCGTCGAGCACGTCGAGCTTGGTGAGGGCGACCTCGGTGATGGAGTTGAGCCGCACCGCCTGGCGCATCATCACCATGTCGAACCACCCGGTTCGGCGCCGCCGGCCGGTGTTGGTGCCGAACTCGCCGCCGACCTCCACCAAGTGATCGCCGACCTCGTCGAACAGCTCGGTGACGAACGGTCCCGAGCCCACCCGGGTGACGTACGCCTTGGTGATGCCGATGACCCTGTCGATGTGGCGGGGACCGATGCCGGTTCCGGTGCAGGCGCCGCCGACCACCGGGTTGGACGAGGTCACGAACGGATAGGTGCCATGGTCGAGGTCGAGGAACGTTCCCTGGGCCCCCTCCATCAGCACCTGCTGACCGGACTCGAGGGCCTCGTGCAGCAGAGTGACGGTGTCGGCGACGTGGGGCGCGAGCCTCTCCGCGCATCCGCCGAGGTACTCGCGGGCAATGTCGTCGGCGCTCATGGGCAAGCGGTTGAAGACCCTGGCCAGGACCTTGTTGGTGTGGGCCAGGGCGGCATCGAGCTTGGCCCGGAATATCGGCGGGTCGAGCAGGTCCTGCACCCGCAACCCGATGCGCATCGACTTGTCGGCGTACGCGGGCCCGATACCCCGCTTGGTGGTGCCCAGCTTTGCGTTGCCGAGGTGGCGCTCGTGGAGGGCGTCCAGTTCGGTGTGGTAGGGCATGATCAGGTGGGCGTTGCCCGACAGCCGCATGGAGCTGCAGTCGACGCCTCTGGCCTCGAGCGCGTCCATCTCGGCGATGAGGACTCTCGGGTCGACCACCACGCCGTTGCCGATGACCGGCGTGATGTGCTCGTACAGGACTCCGCTGGGTACGAGCTGGATCTTGAAGGTCTCCCCGCTAACGACCAGCGTGTGGCCGGCATTGTGGCCACCCTGGTAGCGGACGACGACGTCCATCTCGGCAGCGACGAGGTCGGTGAACTTGCCCTTCCCCTCGTCGCCCCACTGGGTACCGACGACAACGGTCGCAGGCACGGCGCTCTCCTTCAATCGGGGGGCGTTACCTGCCAAGTGTAGCTGTCAGCAGAGAACGAGCGACGAGCCGGTTTCGTCGATGTCGACGGTCACCACGTCGCCGCCGTTGTAGCGGCCCTCCAGCATGGCGATGGCCAGCGGATCGGAGATGGCCCGCTGTATCAGCCGCTTCAGGGGCCGGGCCCCGAAGGCGGGGTCGTACCCGGCCCGGGCCAGGTGCCCTCTGGCCTCGGCGGAGACCTCCAGCCCGAGACGCTGCTGATCCAGGCGCTCGGCCAGCTGAGCCAGCTGGATGTCGACGATGGAGACCAGGTCGTCGGGCTCAAGGGACCGGAACCGCACGATGTCGTCGATGCGGTTCACGAACTCGGGTCTGAAGAAGTTGCCCGGCTCGCCCTTCAGGTTCGACGTCATGATCAACACGACGTTGGAGAAGTCCACGGTGCGGCCCTGCCCGTCGGTGAGGCGGCCGTCGTCGAGCAGCTGCAGCAGCACGCCGAACACGTCGGAGTGGGCCTTCTCGACCTCGTCGAGGAGCACGACCGCGTAGGGGCGGCGCCTGACGGCCTCGGTGAGCTGTCCGCCGGAGTCGTAGCCCACGTATCCGGGGGGAGCGCCGATCAGCCGGGACACCGAGTGCTTCTCGAGGTACTCCGACATGTCGATTCGCACCATGGCACCCTCGTCGTCGAACAGGAACGCGGCCAGGGACCGGGCCAGCTCGGTCTTGCCGACCCCGGTGGGACCCAGGAACAGGAAGCTGCCGATGGGGCGGTTCGGGTCGCCCAGGCCGACGCGGCTGCGGCGGATGGCGTTGGCCACCAGGCTCACGGCCTCGTCCTGGCCCACGACCCGCTCATGGAGATGCTCCTCCAGGCGGATCAGCTTGGCGGTCTCCCCCTCCATCAGGCGCGACACCGGCACGCCGGTCGAGCGGCTGACCACGGCCGCGATGTGATCGGCGTCGACCTCCTCGGTGAGCATCGACGAGTCGCTCTGCAGCTCGGCCAGGCGGCTGGTGGCCTCGTCGATGCGGCGCTCGGTGTCGGGGATGATCCCGTAGCGGAGCTCGGCCGCCCGTTCCAGGTCGGGCTCGCGCTCGAGGTCGGACCGCCGGGTCTCCAACTCCTCCTTGAGGGACCGGATGACGCCGATGGCCTCCTTCTCGGCCTGCCAGCGGGCGGTGAGCGCGGAGGACTCCTCGGTGAGCTCGGCGATGTCGCGCTCCAGGTCGTCCAGACGCTCGCGTGAGGTGGCGTCGGTCTCGGCCGTCAGCGCGACCCGCTCCATCTCGAGCTGGCGCAGGCGGCGCTCCACCACGTCGATCTCGGTCGGCACCGAGTCGATCTCGATGCGCAGCGAGCTGGCCGCCTCGTCGATGAGGTCGATGGCCTTGTCGGGCAGGAACCGTCCGGTGATGTAGCGGTCCGACAGCTGGGCCGCCGCGATCAGGGCCGAGTCCTTGATTCGAACCCCGTGATGGACCTCGTAACGCTCGCGCAGACCCCGCAGGATGGCCACCGTCGCGTCGACGGAGGGGGGCTCGACCAGCACCGGCTGGAAGCGGCGCTCCAGCGCGGCGTCGGTCTCGAGATGCTTGCGATACTCGTCGAGGGTGGTGGCGCCCACCATCCGCAGCGTCCCCCGGGCCAGCATGGGCTTGAGCATGTTGCCGGCGTCCATGGCCCCCTCGGCCGCGCCGGCGCCCACCATGGTGTGCAGCTCGTCGATGAACGTGACGATCTCGCCGCCGGCCTCCTCGATCTCGGACAGCACCGCCTGGAGCCGCTCCTCGAACTCGCCCCGGTACTTGGCGCCGGCCACCATGGCGGCCAGGTCCAGCACCACGAGACGCTTGCCGGCCAGGCTGTCGGGCACGTCGCCGTCGACGATGCGCTGGGCCAGCCCCTCCACGATGGCGGTCTTGCCCACGCCGGGCTCGCCGATCAGCACCGGATTGTTCTTGCGGCGCCGGGCCAGGACCCTGATGACCCGCCGGATCTCGTCGTCGCGGCCGATGACGGGGTCGAGCGTGCCGGCCCGGGCCTCGTCGGTAAGGTCCCGGCCGAAGCGCTCCAGCGCTTGGTACTGGTCCTCGGGCGCCTTGGTGGTCACCCGGTGGCTGCCCCGCACCTCGTGCAGCACCTTTAGCAGCAGCTCGCGGTCGAGGTCCAGGTGGCCACCGAGGGCCAGCACCAGATGCTCGGTGGACAGGTAGTCGTCGGCCAGGTCGGCCCGCACCGCCTCGGCGTCGTCGAGCACGTCCCGCAGCTCCCGGGAGATGCCGACGTCGGAGCCGTAGGCACGGGGCAGGGTGGCCACCGCCTGCTGAGCCCTGTCCCGGACCGAGGTGGGGTCGACGCCCGCCGAGTGCAGCATGGGCAGCACCAGGCCATCGGTCTGGGCCAGCAGCGCCAGGAGCAGATGGTCGGGCGTTACCTCGGCCTGCGACGCCGACCGGGCCGCCTCGGTGGCGGCCGAGAAGGCCTCCGTCGTCTTGAGGGTCCAGCGGTTGGGGTCCAGTGCCATCGCTATCCGGCCCTCAGTTCCCGGAGTCGCGCCGGGCGCGGTACAGCGTCACCGGCCTCTTCGGCCGGACCGCCGGTACCAGGCTGCCGGCATTGAAGCCGCGGGCGGCCAACTCCGCCCGGTCGTGCTCGTGGGCCTGGCGGGCCTCGGACAGCTGGGCCCGAAGCTCGGCCACCTCACGCTCCAGTTCCAGTACTCGGTGCACCCCGGCCAGGTTGAGACCGGAGTCGGTGAGCTCGGCTATGCGCTCCAGCAGCGCCAGGTCGGCGTCGCTGTAGCGGCGGCTGCCGCCCGCGGTCCGGGCCGGGGCGAGCAGGCCCTTGCGCTCGTAGATCCGCAGCGTCTGGGGGTGCACTCCGGCCAGTTCGGCGGCCACCGAGATCACGTATACGGCTCGATGGAAACGTTCGTCGCTCATGATGATCCTCCTTGCTTCGCGCTCCTCGGTCTCAGGTGGGTGCGCGGGTCCTCACCGGGGGCGGCCGCGAAGGCCTCCACCGCAGCCCGCTGCTCGTCGGACAGGTTCTCGGGCACGACCACCTCGACCTCGACGATGAGGTCGGCACCGCCGGTCGAGGCACTGGCCGGGATGCGCAGGCGCCGGCCCGTGGTGGTGCCGGGCGGGATGCGGATGGTGACGGTCGAGTCGTCGAGGGTGGGCACCTTCACGTGGGCGCCCAGCGCGGCCTCCGAGAAGGTGACCGGCACTCTCAGCGTGAGGTTCTTGCCGTCCCGCCCGAACAGCCGGTGGGGTCTCACGCCGATCCGCACGTACAGATCGCCGGGCTGGCTGCCCGGCCCCTGCGACGGCCCCCCGCGGCCCTTGAGCCTGATCCGCTGACCGTCGGTCACCCCGGACGGGATGCGAGCCTGCACCTCCCGCAGGCGATGCTCGACGCCCCGTCCACGGCAGGCCGAGCACGGTTCGTCGATGACGACGGCCCGGCCGGCACAGGCGGTGCAGGGCCGGCTGAAAGAGAACAGGCCCTGGTTCTCGTCGGTCACCCCTGTTCCCGAACAGGTCGGGCAGGGCTGCGGCTTGGACGGGGGCTCGGCACCCGAACCGTCACAGGTCCGGCACCGGGCCTCGCCGGTCACCGGCACGGCAACGACGGTTCCCGACACGGCGTCGGCGAAGTCGAGCTTCACCTCGGTCTCGATGTCGGCGCCCCGCTGGGCCGGGTTGCCGCGGCGACGGCGCCGACCGAAGAGGTCACCGAACAGGTTCCCGAGATCGCCCATCTGCTCAAAGTTCACGTTGAACCCGCCGGCCGGACCCGGTCCGCCCGGACCGAAGGCTCCGGCCATGGGGCCGAGCTTGCGAACGTCGTCGTATGCCTTGCGTTTGTCGGCGTCGCCGAGCACGTCGTAGGCCGACGCAACCTCCTTGAAACGGTTCTCGACGGCAGAGTCACCGGGGTTGGCGTCTGGGTGCAGCTTCTTGGCCAGCTTGCGGTAGGCCTTGGTGATGGCGGATGCCGAGGCGTCCTCGGCGACGCCGAGAATCTTGTAGTAGTCCTTCTCGAACCACTCCCGCTGGGGCTCCACGTTCACCTCCCCCTAACGCCTGTCAGTTGCGCACCTTCACCATGGCCGGCCTGAGCACCCGCCCGTTCCAGGCGTACCCGGTGCGAAGGACGTCGGCCACGACGGGGGCGGACTGGCCGTCAGTGCCGGTCTCCTCACTCATCACGGCCTCATGGAAGCCGGGATCGAAGGGCTCGTCTACCGTGCCGAGCACGGCGAGGCCCTCTCCGGTGAGCACGCCCAGCAGCTGCGCCTGAACGGCGTCGATGCCCTCGACGCCCTGGCTCACGGCGGCCTCGCAGGCGTCCAGCACAACCAGCAGTTCCTTGGCCAGCCTCGAGGCCGCCTGGGCGACGAGCTCGGTGTTCCGCCTCATCGTCTGGCGACGGAAGTTGGTGAACTCGGCGGTCACCCGCTGCAGGTCCTCGAGATAGGCGTCCCGCTCGGCGATGACGGCGGCCAGATCGGACGGCGCACCCTCCGCGCCGGCCGCACCCTCCTCGCCCGCCTTGACATCCTCGGACCCCGGATCGGTAGCCGCGGGCTCGGGCTCGTCGGCCGGCTTGATCTCGGGCCCGGAAGCCGAACCAGCCTCGAGCTCGCTCACGTCGGAGGAGGCGTTCACGCCGTCTCTCGGTCGTCGTCAACGATCTCGGCTTCCACCACGTCATCGTCGTCGGGCGCCCCGCCGGTGGCGGCATCGTCGCGCTCGGCCGCGGCGGCAGCCTCGTACAGCCTCTGGCCGAACTCCTGGCTGGCTGTCATGAGGGCCTCAGTGGCCGACTTGACCGCTTCGATGTCGTCACCTTCCAGGGCACTGCGCAGGTCCGCGAGCTTGGCGTTGATGGTCTCCTTCTCGTCGTCGGAGACCGCGTCGGACTGCTCGGAGAGCAGCTTCTCGGTCTGGTACACCAGCGTGTCGGCCGTGTTGCGGATCTCGGCCTCCTCACGGCGGCGCCGGTCCTCGTCGGCGTGGGCCTCGGCGTCGGCGACCATCTGGTCGATGACGTCGGTGTCGAGCGACGACTGGCCGGTGATGGTCATCGACTGCTCCTTGCCGGTGGCCTTGTCCTGGGCGCTCACGTGAACGATGCCGTTGGCGTCGATGTCGAAGGTCACCTCGATCTGGGGCATGCCCCTGGGCGCCGGCGGCAGATCGACCAGCTGGAACTTGCCCAGGGTCTTGTTGTAGACCGCCATCTGGCGCTCACCCTGGAGCACGTGGATCTCCACCGACGGCTGGCCGTCCTCGGCGGTGGTGAAGATCTCGCTCTTGCGGGTGGGGATGGTGGTGTTGCGCTCGATGAGGGTGGTCATCACGCCGCCCTTGGTCTCGATGCCCAGCGACAGCGGGGTCACGTCGAGCAGCAGCACGTCCTTGACCTCGCCCTTGAGCACCCCGGCCTGGATGGCGGCGCCGATGGCCACGACCTCGTCGGGGTTGACCGTCTTGTTGGGCTCCCGGCCGGTCATCTCCTGCACCAACTCGGCTACCGCAGGCATCCGGGTCGACCCGCCGACCAGGACCACGTGGTGGATGTCGCCCTTGGAGACTCCGGCGTCGGAAATGGCCCGCTCGAAGGGGCCCCGGCAGCGATCGAGCAGACCCGCAGTCATCTCCTGGAACTTGGCCCGGCTCAGCGTGTAGTCCAGGTGCAGCGGACCCTTGTCGGTGGCCGTCACGAAGGGCAGGTTGATCTGCGAGGACGGGGTCTGGGACAGCTCGATCTTGGCCTTCTCGGCCGCCTCCTTGAGACGCTGCATGGCCATGGCGTCGGTGGACAGGTCCACCCCGTGGTCGCCCTTGAACGACGCCACCAGCCAGTCGATCACGGCCTCGTCCCAGTCGTCGCCGCCGAGCTTGGTGTCGCCGGAGGTGGACTTCACCTCGAACACGCCGTCGCCGAGTTCCAGCACCGACACGTCGAAGGTCCCGCCGCCGAGGTCGAACACCAGGATGGTCTGGTCGGCGGACTCCTTGTCGAGTCCGTAGGCGAGGGCGGCCGCGGTGGGCTCGTTGATGATGCGCAGAACTTCGAGCCCGGCGACCTTGCCGGCCTCGTTGGTGGCGGTGCGCTGGGCGTCGTCGAAGTAGGCGGGCACGGTGACGACCGCCTGCGTGACGGTGTCGCCGAGGTACTCCTCGGCGTCGCGCTTGAGCTTCATCAGCACCCGGGCCGATATCTCCTGGGCGGCGTAGCTCTTGTCGTCGACCTTGAACGTCTTGGCCGTGCCCATGTGCCGCTTCACCGAGCGGATGGTGCGATCGGGGTTGGTGATGGCCTGGCGCTTGGCGACCTCGCCCACGAGCACCTCGCCGTCGTTGCTGAACGCCACGACGGAGGGAGTCGTGCGCGATCCCTCCGCGTTGGGGATGACGACGGGGTCGCCGCCCTCGAGGACGCTTACGACAGAATTCGTGGTACCGAGATCGATACCGACGGCCTTTGGCATGGTGAGGCTTCCTTTCACTTATGTCTTGCCTAACCTAGAACGCACAGAGTAGCGAAGTTCATTCCCATTTGCACAAAAACTTGAGTCTGTTCTTATCAACTTTCTCGGAGCCGAGCCGGGTACCTTGGGCAGCCATGGCTCACGACCTGATCCTTCTTCGCCACGGCCGCAGCACCTGGAACGACAAGAACCTCTTCACCGGCTGGTACGACTGCGGACTGAACGAAGCCGGTCGAGCCGAGGCCCACCGGGCCGCCGAGATGCTGGCCACCGCCGGTCTGATGCCGACCGCGGTACACACGTCAGTCCTGGAACGGGCCACGGAGACGACCAGAATCGTGCTCGACGACCTCGGCCTCGGCTCGCTGGAGGTTCGCAGGAGCTGGCGGCTCAACGAGCGCCACTACGGCGACCTGACCGGGCTGGACAAGGCGGCCACCCGCGAGGCCCACGGCGACGAGCAGTTGCAGCGGTGGCGCCGGGGCTTCGACACCCCGCCGCCGCCCATCCGGAGCGACAACGAGTTCAACCCCAATGGCTCGCCGATATACGCGGACCTCGATCCCGGGCTCGTGCCGCTGACCGAGAGCCTCAAGGACGTGCTGGCCAGGCTGCTGCCCTACTGGCAGGACGCCATCGTCGGAGACCTGCGCAGCGGCCACACGGTGATGGTCTCGGCCCACGGAAACAGCCTCCGCGCCCTGGCCAAGCACCTGGACGGCATCTCCGACGACGACATCGGTGCCCTCAACATTCCCACCGGGATGCCCCTGCACTACGTGCTGGGTTCCGGCATGTTCCCGACCGAGTCCAAGCACCCCCTGGAGCGAGCCCTCGATCCTGTCGCCGCTGCCGCCGCGGCCGCCGAGGTGGCCGCCCAAGCGTCAGGCCCCTCCGCTACCTGAGACGGGCGCGGCGAGTAGTGTCGCGCCCGCCATGCGGATCAAGCCCCATCACATCGTCGTCGCGCTCGGTGTCGCCATCGCGCTGTTCACCGCCCTGTCGGGGATCGTCGCCGGGATCACCGGCTTCCGCAGTGACTCCCCCGTCACCCGCGAGGTCTTCGGCAACATCCCGGCTCCGCTGAAGGCCGCCTTCTACACCGTCATCCCGATACTGCTGGTGTACGGGGCGGTCCTGTTCGCCAACCGGGTCAAGAACTGGGAACGGGGCCGGCCCGACAACCGCCGCACCACGGTGCACAACGCCAAGCACCGCATGGCCGACTTCCGGGCCGGCGTCTATATGCAGACCCTGCTGCGGGAGCCGGGCGCGGGCGTGATGCACTCGCTCATCTACTTCAGCTTCCTGGTGCTGCTGGGGGTGACCACCACCCTGGAGGTCGACCACCAGTTGCCGGACGGAGCCAAGTTCCTGCACGGCGACGTGTACCGGGCCTACTCCGCGGTGGGCGACGCAGCCGGGCTGGTGTTCGTGATCGGGATGCTGTGGGCCATCCTGCGCCGCTTCGGGCCGCCGGCGTGGCGGCCCTACCGCATCCGCATCAAGACCCGGCCCGAGCACGCGGTCATCGGCGGGGTGATGCTGGCCATCGGGGTGACCGGCTTCGGTGCGGAGGCCTTCAGGATCGCAGCCGACGGGCTGCCCGACCACGAGCGCTGGAGCTTCATCGGCTACCCGCTGGCCACCCTCGTCGACGGGTCAGGCGCAGTGCACGGCTGGCATCAGGCGTGGTGGGTGGCCCACGTGGTCGCCTTCATGGCGTTCCTGGTGATCCTGCCGACGACGATGCTGCGCCACATGTTCACGTCGCCTCTGAACATGTACCTGCGCCACCGCGACCGGCCCAAAGGCGCGATGCGGCCCATGCCCAACCTGGTGGAGGGCGACACCGAGCTGGAGACGTTCGGCGCCTCGGTGATCGAGGACTTCTCATGGAAGCAGCTGCTCGACACCGACGCCTGCACCATGTGCGGCCGCTGCACCTCGGTGTGCCCGGCCCACGCCACCGGCAAGCCCCTGGATCCTCGGGAGATCGTGCTCAAGACGGGCGAGGTCATGGCCCTCACCGGCAGCCCGCCCACGTCGCCGGCCCTAAGCAGCGGTGAGGAGACCGTCGAGGTGCCGGCCAACTGGATGTTCGAGCACATAGAACACCCCGACGGCGAGGGCCGCGGCCCCGTCAGCGCCGAGGAGCTGTGGGCGTGCACGTCGTGCCGGGCCTGCGACGAGATCTGCCCGGTCAACATCGAGATCCTCGACAAGATCCTGGACATGCGCCGCTACCTCACCCTGATGGAGAGCGACTTCCCCTCGGAGCTGGGCCAAGCCTTCAGGGGCATGGAGAACTCGTCCAACCCGTGGTCGCTCAGCCAGACCGAGCGGGCCGATTGGGCCCGGGACCTCGACGGCGTGCGGGTCCTGTCCGGCGGCGACCCGCTGGACGCCGAGTACCTGTACTGGGTCGGGTGCGCGGGGTCATTCGACGACAAGAACAAGAAGGTGGCCCGGGCCATGGCCCAGCTCATGGAGCGGGCCGGCGTGGACTTCGCCATCCTCGGCCCGGCCGAGAACTGCACCGGCGACTCGGCCCGACGCTCCGGCAACGAGTACCTGTTCCAGATGCTGGCCTCGGCCAACATCGAGACCCTCAACTCCATGGGGGTGCGCAAGATCGTCACCCAGTGCCCCCACTGCTTCAACACCCTGGCCAACGAGTACCCGCAGCTCGGCGGGCACTACGAGGTCGTCCACCACAGCCAGTTGCTGGACGCGCTGGTGGCCGACGGTCGGCTGAACCTCGACGGCGCCACCCTCGCCGAGCGGGTCGTCTACCACGACAGCTGCTACCTGGGACGCCACAACGACGTGTACCTCGCTCCCCGGCGGGTGCTTGGCTCCCTCGGCGGCATCGACCTAGTGGAGGCCCCTCGCAACGGGACCAAGGGAATGTGCTGCGGCGCGGGCGGGGCTCGCATGTGGATGGAGGAGACCATCGGCACCAAGGTGAACGACGAGCGCTCCCGGGAGCTGCTCGATACCGGCGCCTCCCGCATCGCCACCGCCTGCCCGTTCTGCTACATCATGATGGACGACGGGGTTCGGGCTGCGGGCGTGGAGGAGGACTCTGTTCAGGTCGCTGATATCGCTCTCCATGTGCTGGAGGCGGTCGAAGCCCGCGATTCTGCGACTTAGTCTTTCCGGCCGGCGAGTCCTGTCGTCGAGGCCGTCCGACCGACGGGGCTTCGCCCCATTGTCGGTCGGCCGTTCCTCGCCGCCACCCCCCGGCCTACCCGGTAGCCGCCCCCCAGCCTCGCCGGTGCTGTGTCCATGAACCGGTAGCGTCTGTTGGGTGGGGACTCGGATCTTGGTTGTGGACAACTATGACTCGTTTGTTTACATCTTGGTGCAGTATCTGGGGGAACTGGGGGCCGAGCCTCTGGTGTACCGGCACGACGCGGTCACCGTCGATGAACTGCGGGCGCTGGAGCCCGACGGGATCCTGATCAGTCCCGGACCCGGGACACCTGACGACGCCGGGGTCAGCAACGAGTTGCTGGCCACCCTCAGCGGCAGCGTTCCCATCTTCGGGGTGTGCCTGGGGATGCAGTGCATGGGCCAGGTCTTCGGAGGGAACGTGATCCGGGCCCCTCAAGTCATGCACGGCAAGACGTCGGTCATCGAGCACGACTCGGCCGGCGTGTTCAAGGGCCTGCCCAACCCGCTCACCGCCACCCGCTACCACTCGCTCATCGTCGATCGGGCCTCGGTGCCTCCAGACCTGGAGGTGACCGCCACCTGCGACGGGGGCCTGGTGATGGGCCTGCGGCACCGCAGCCACCCCACCGAGGGCGTGCAGTTCCATCCCGAGTCGGTGCTCACCGACGCCGGCCGCGACCTGCTCGGCAACTTCCTGGCCCTCTGCCGGTAGGCGGGGCCTGCCCCGGTGAAGCCCGGGCCTCGCTGGGCCTCTAGCTGCTGTCGGCGGACTCCTCGGGGTCGGCCGCCCCGGACTGATCCTGACCCTCGGTCTCGCTGCCCTCACCATCGGACGGATTGACGCCGGACTGGTCCGAGTCGAACTCGGACAACTCACCCACCACGACGTCCACCGCCGTCTCGGTCGCCACCTCGAGGTCGGGCGGCGGCGTCTGGGCCAGGATGCGGCCCACATCGGTGGATCCCGGCTCAACCGGCTCGAACGTGACCGTTCCGATCACTAGGCCCTCGCGCTCTATGGCCAGCCGGCCGGTGTCGAACAGCAGGCCCTGCACGTCGGGGATGGTCACCAGAGGAGGACCGTCGGAGATGATGATGAACACCTCCAGCCCGGCCGAAACCGGGAAGCCGTGCGGCGGGTCGGTGTCGATGATCTCTCCCTCCGGGACATCGCTCGACGGCTCCCGCCGCTCAGCGACCCGGAACCCCTGACCGATCAGCGTCTGGATCGCATCGAAGGGCGACTGTCCCCGGACGTCGGGCACGAAGATCTGGCCCGGTCCGGTGGAGACGGTGATGGTCACCACCAGGTCGCCCTCGGTGATCTCGGTGCCGGCCGCCGGCTCCTGGAACACCACGGTGCCTGCCTCGGCCTGGCTGGGGCCTTCGATCACGATGACCCCGAAGCCAGCGTTCCGGAGTATCTCCTCGGCATCGACCCGGTTACGGCCCCGAATCGACGGGACCCGGGGAATCTCACCCTGGCTGACCGTCAGGGCCACGATTTCTTCCTCGGCGATCCGCTGTCCCGCTGGCGGGCTCTGCGCGAAGACCGTGTTCTCGGGCACCTCAATGTTGACCTGGTAGCTCGGCTCCGGCTCCAACCCGAGGGCCCGCAACTGGGCGTCGGCCTCCCCGTAGCTGAGCCCGATCACATCGGGCACTTCCACCAGGGCCGCGTCCTCGCTGGGCGTGGTGCCGGTCGGCGGGGTCTCGTCATCGAGTCCCAGGGAGTCGTAGAAGGTGACGGCCAGGAACCCGAGCGCGCCGAGCAGGACGACGAGGCCGAGCACCATGAGCAGGGTGCGCTTCCAGCCGTCGGAACGGTGGACCTCCTCGTAGTAGTAGGCCGGCGGCACGTACTGGGGCGTAGGGCCGCCGCCGGGAGGTGGTGCCCCACCGGGCGGGGGTGGAGGCGTCACCGGCGGTTGGAAGCCCGAGCCGCCGGTCCCGCCTACGGCCGGCTGCGATGCGGTCGGAACCTGAACCGGTCCGGTCCTGGACTGGGTGCGGGGGTGGCTGCCCGTCCTCGGTGGCCGTGCCTTGGCGACGGGACGCTCTGTCGTGGGCGCCGGTGACGGCTGGGCGACCCGATCGGGGATCCGGTGGGCCCCGTCCAGGTAGCGCAGCAGGTCGGCCCGCAGGTCGTCGGCCCGGGGGTAGCGGTTGGCCGGGTTCTTGGCCAGCAGCTTGAGGATGATGGCCTCCAGCGACTGCGCGACGGTCACGCCCAGCATCGACGGCGGGAGCGGTCGTTCCTGAACGTGCTTGACGGCCACCGCGGTGGAGGTGTCGGCGGTGAACGGCGGCTTGCCCACGATCATCTCGTAGAGCACGACCCCCAGCGAGTACAGGTCGGAGCGGCCGTCGAGGGCCTTGCCCCGGGCCTGCTCGGGCGAGAAGTAGGTGGCCGTGCCCATGACCGAGCCGATGTGGGTGAGGTTGTCGCCCGCCCTCTGCGCCAGCGCGGTGGCTATGCCGAAGTCGGCCACCTTCACCTGGCCGTCGTCGCTGACGATGATGTTCCCGAGCTTGATGTCGCGGTGCACCAGCCCGGCGCTGTGGGCGCTGCTGAGAGCCTCGGCGACGTCCGACGCGATCTCCGCGGCCCGGTCGGGGCTGAGGGGCCCGGTCGACCGCAGCACGTCGGCCATGCTGCGGCCCACGACGTACTCCATGACGATGTAGTAGGTGCCCTGCTCCTGTCCCCAGTCGTAGATACCGACGATGTTGGGGTGGTTGAGGTTGGCCGCAGCCTTGGCCTCACGGCGGAACCGCTCAACGAAGCTCGGGTCGTTGGCGAACTCCGGGAACAGGACCTTCACCGCTACTTGCCGGTCGAGCGAGGCGTCCCGGGCCAGGTAGACATCCGCCATCCCGCCCCGCGCGATACGGCGCAGGAGTTCGTAGCGGCCGTTGAAAACGGTCAGACCCTGGTCGGACACCGCTGACCATTGTACCGGCGGCCTGTGGACCGATAATAGACGCCCCAGAACATGCGCTAATGGATGACAACCCGCGTCTTGGCTGCAGTCCGGTGTGCGGCGGCCTCCCTCGCCTCCTCCGATGGCGCGATCAGGCGATGACGGCGGGGGTGGCCACGAGCACCAGCTGGTCGGGACCGCGGGTGCCGGGCGGGGCGCCGCCGGTGACGTCGACCACCACGACGGTGGCGTTGTCACGACCGCGGCCGGGGCGCACCGCCTCCTCCACGAGGCTGCGAGCGGCCGCTTCAGGGGCGGCGACGGACCGCAGGATCTCGGCTATGTCAGGATCGGGTACCTCGTTGGTCAGCCCGTCACTGCAGATCAGGAAGCGTGTGCCCTCGACCGCGGCGAGTTCCCAGCCGTCGACGTGGACCCGCCGCTCGAACCCGACGGCCCGGGTCAGCGTGTGGCGGTCGGTGTGATTGGCTGCCTCCGCCGGTGTGATCACCCCGTCACGGACCAGGTTCTCGGTGATGGTGTGGTCGACGGTGAGCTGGCTGAAGCGTCCATCCGCGAGCGCGTACAGGCGGGAGTCGCCCACGTTGGTGGCGGCCAGCCGATCCGGTTCGGAGGCAGTGCCGATGGCTGCCAGCGCGCACAGCGTGGTCGACATCCCGGTGAGGCGCGGATTGTCGATGGCCGCCTCGAAGATGGCGGTGTTGGCCGAGCCCATGAGGGCGACGAGCTGCCCGAGCGACTCGAGGCGGTCGTGACGGCCCAGCACCCCGGTGGCTATCGCCGCGGCAGTGCCCCCTCCCGAATGCCCGCCCAGCCCGTCGGCCACCGCGAAGATGCGGCCGTCGGCGAGATGCCGGTCCTGGTTCTCGTCACGCAGCAGGCCCATGTCGGTGGCCGCGCCGAAGTCGAGGTGCACGCGCGGATGCTAGTGGCGGCCCCGGTGACCGGGTGATCCAGCCGGCGGGGCGGTAGCCTCGTGGCCCCACGCGCGAGTGGCGGAATTTGGCAGACGCGCAGGATTCAGGTTCCTGTGTCCGAAAGGACGTGGGGGTTCAAGTCCCCCCTCGCGCACATCATCACACCAGTGGACCCGTTGCGGCCTCCACTGCCGGCACCAGCGCCTCGTCCATGAGCATCTCCTCGGCCGCGGCCAGCTCGGGCGACAGCCATCGGTCCGGCCCCGGACCGGGTACCCGGGTCCGCAGCAGTCCGACAGCCGCCGCTGTCCCCGCCGCGGGCTGAAGGGGGGCGCGCAATTCGATGCCGCGGGCGGCCGCGACCCACTCGACGGCCAGAATGCGGCGCAGGTTGGCGATGACCCGGCGCAGCTTGCGGGCCGCGCCCCAGCCCATCGACACATGGTCCTCCTGCATGGCTGAGGTGGGCAGCGAATCCACCGAGGCCGGAGCGGCCAGGCGCCGGTTCTCGGCGCACAGGGCGGCCGCGGTGTACTGGCCGATCATCAGGCCGCTGTCCACGCCCGGATCGTCGGCCAGGAACGGAGGCAGACCGTGGGACCGGCCAGCGTCGAGCAGCCGGTCGATACGGCGCTCGGCTATGGCGCCGACCTCGGCCGCAGCGATGGCCAGATAGTCGGCCGCCAATGCGACCGGCGCACCGTGGAAGTTCCCGCACGACTCGACGCGGCCGTCGGGCAGCACCATCGGGTTGTCGATGGCCGAACCCAGTTCCCGGTCTGTCGCCGCCGCCACGAAATCGAGGGTGTCGCGGGCTGCACCGTGAACCTGGGGAGTGCACCTGATGGAGTAAGCGTCCTGCACCCGGTCGTCGTCGACCCGGTGGCTGGCGACGATGGGCGAGTCGTCCAGCACGGCCCGGAGGTTGGCCGCGCTGGCCTGCTGGCCGGGATGGGGACGCAGCGCCACCAGATCGGCCGCGAAGGCCCGGTCGGTGGCCAGCAGCGCCTCGACGCTGCAGGACGCCACGATGTCGGCGACGGTCATGAGCCGCCCGGCGTCGTGGACCGCGAGGCACAGCGTCCCCAGGATCCCGTCGGTGCCGTTGGTGAGGGCCAGGCCCTCCTTGGCCGCCAGTTCCAAGGGTTCCAGGGGCTCGAAGCCCGCTTGGGCCAGGGCCGCGGCCGCCGCGGTCGTTCCCCCGCCACCGGCCAGCACCTCCCCCTCGCCGATCAGGACGAGTGCAGCATGGGCCAGGGGCGCGAGATCGCCGCTGGCCCCGAGGGAGCCGTGCTCGGGCACGGCCGGCACCACTCCCGCGTTGAGCAGGCGCACCAGGCCCTCGGCGACCTGCGGCCTGGCCCCCGACGCCCCCAGGGCGAGCGTGCGGGCCCGCAGGAACATCATGGCCCTGACCGCCTCGGCCTCTACCGGGGGCCCCATGCCGGCCGCGTGGGATCTGATCAGGGACTGCTGGAGCACGGCCCGGCGGTCGGCGGGGACGACCGTGTTGGCCAGGGCCCCGAAGCCGGTGGAGATCCCGTAGGCGGGCTCCCCCTCGGACAGCCTCTCGACGACGCTGCGGGACGCGGCCATGCGCTCCATGGCGGCATCGCTGAGCCTGACCTGCTCGCCGCCGCGGGCGACGGCGACGACGTCGGAGACGGTGACGCCCGCGCCGTCGAGTTCCACGGTCACGCCAGGGCCACCTCGCGTTGCCCGGACAGGCCCTGCGACGTCGCCACGGCTGCCTCCACCACCGCGGCGGCCGCGGCCTGGAGGCGGCCGCCGGTGAGCCGGTCGGCCGGGCCGAGCACCGACAGAGCCGCGATCGGGCCCGCCGGGCCGTGGACCGGTGCGCAGACCGCGGTCACGTCGGGCTCGATGGCTCCGGTGTTGAAGATGGGCGCGGGGCGGGTGGGCGGCACTAGCACAGCGGCGGACAGGGCCTCGCCGACGGCCGTGCCGCCGAGCGGGACCGACCGGCCCACCCAGCCGACGTGGCGGATGGCCCGGCGGCCCTCGACGGTGTCGATGTAGACGGCCTCGTCGCCGTCGCGCACAGCCAGGTAGGCGGACTCCTCGGTGGCCTCGACCAGGCGCTCGAGTTCGGGGCGGGCCGCCGCGGTCAGACGGGCGTAGGGACCCGACTGCAGCGAGGCCAGGGCGGTGCGCACGAACGAGGGCCCGACGGAGTACGTGCCCGCGTCGTTCTTGAGGAGATAGCCGCGGTCTGTCAGAACCCGTAGGTGGCGCAGAGCCGTGCTCGTCGGCATACCCGTGCGGGCCGCGGCTGCGGTGAGGCTGAGCGTGCCCGCGGAGACAACGGCGTCCAAGAGGGCCAGCACCCGCTCAGCCGAGCGCGACTTGTGCAGCGGCGACGGAGGCAACGGTTGACGTGTCTCCGGTAGTGTTTCATTATCTGAAATCTCTTGCTGCATATTGACAGAATAGGCTATCAGCCGGTACAGTGCAACAAGCCACAGCCGGCCGAGCGAGGTTTCTCCATGACTGTCACCGCACCGCACACTGCGGGCGCTCCCGCTGGGGGCGTGAGAGCTCCAACCGGCAGCGCGCTGACGTGCCGCGGTTGGCCCCAGGAAGCCGCCTTCCGGATGTTGCAGAACAACCTCGATCCCGACGTGGCCGAGCGTCCGGACGACCTCGTGGTCTACGGCGGGACGGGACGGGCGGCGAGATCCTGGGGTGCCTACCACGCCATGATCCGGGCCCTGACCGACCTCGCCGGCGACGAGACCCTGCTGGTGCAGTCGGGCAAGCCGGTGGGCGTCCTGCGAACCCATGAGTGGGCGCCCAGGGTGCTGATCGCCAACTCCAACCTCGTTCCGGAATGGGGCACATGGGACGAGTTCAGGCGGCTCGAACATCTCGGGTTGACCATGTTCGGCCAAATGACGGCGGGCTCGTGGATCTACATCGGCACTCAAGGGATCCTGCAGGGCACCTACGAGTGCTTCGCGGCCATCGCCCGCAAACGGTTCGGCGGTTCGCTGGCGGGAACCCTCACCGTCACCGCCGGACTGGGCGGGATGGGGGGCGCCCAGCCGCTGGCCATCACCATGAACGACGGGGTGGCCCTGTGCATCGAGGTCGATCCGGTGCGGGCCGCCCGACGGGTGGAGACCCGGTACCTAGACGTGGTCGCCGACGACTACGCCGACGCCCTGCGCCGCTGCATGGAGGCACGCAGGGCCCGCCGGCCGCTGTCGGTGGGACTGGTCGGGAACGCGGCCGACATCATGCCCCGGCTGCTGGCCGACGGCGTGGCAGCCGACATCGTCACCGACCAGACCTCGGCCCACGACCCGCTGACCTACGTCCCCAACGACCTGACCCCCGAAGCCGCCGGCGAGATGGGCCGCAGCCAGCCTGACGAGCTCATCCGCCGGGCCCGGGCGGCCATGGCCGCCCATGTGGACGCCATGGTGGGCTTCCTCGACGCCGGAGCCGAGGTGTTCGACTACGGCAACAGCTTGCGAGCCGAGGCCGTGCTGGGCGGCTGCGAACGGGCCTTCGACTACCCGGGCTTCCTGCCCGCCTACATCCGACCGCTGTTCTGCGAGGGCAAGGGGCCGTTCCGCTGGGTGGCCCTGTCGGGCGACCCGGCCGACATCGCGGCCACCGACCGGGCCGTGCTCGAGGAGTTCCCGGAGGACGAGGGCCTCAAACGGTGGATCAACCTGGCCGGCGAGCGGGTCGCGTTCCAGGGCCTGCCCGCCCGGATCTGCTGGCTCGGCTACGGCGAGCGCCACCGGCTGGGGCTGCGGTTCAACGAGATGGTCCGCTCCGGCGAGCTGTCTGCACCCATCGTCATCGGACGCGACCATCTCGACTCGGGCTCGGTGGCATCGCCCTACCGCGAGACCGAGGACATGCTCGACGGCAGCGACGCCATCGCCGACTGGCCCCTGCTCAATGCTCTGGTCAACACATCGTCGGGCGCGTCCTGGGTGAGCATCCACCACGGCGGCGGGGTGGGCATCGGCCGCTCGATCCATGCCGGCCAGGTGAGCGTGGCCGACGGCACCGACCTGGCTGCGCAGAAGTTGGAGCGGGTGCTGCTCAACGATCCCGCAACCGGGGTGATGCGCCACGCCGACGCGGGCTACGACCGGGCCCATGAGGTCGCCCTCGAGCGCGGTGTGCGCATACCGGCTGCCTCATGACCGTCCGCGACATCTGCTCCATCGGCCATCCGGCGCTGCGGGTCGAGGCCGCCTGCGTGCCGCCCTCCGAGATCGCCAGCGACCGGGTGCAGGGCATCATCGACGACCTCATCGACACGATGCGCCACGCCAACGGGGCGGGACTGGCCGCCAACCAAATCGGCGAGACGGCCCGGATAGTCGTCATCGAGGTGAACGACAACCCCCGCTACCCGTACAAGCCGCCCATCCCGCTGACGGTTGCGGTCAACCCGGAACTGGAGGTGCTCGACGACGAGACCGTGGTGATCAACGAGGGCTGCCTCTCGGTGCCGCTGCGCGGCGACGTGGTCCGCTCGGTCAACCTCCGGGTCCGCTACTTCGACCGTGACGGAAACGAGCACCGGGTCAAGGCCCGGGGCCTTGCCGCGGGAACCTGGCAGCACGAGTGCGACCACCTCGACGGTGTCCTGATCACCGACCGGGCCGATCCTTCCACCCTGTGCACCTGGGAGGAGTTCGAGCGGCACCACCGGGACGCGTTCATCGAGCGCATCTCCCGGTTTGTGGAGCGCGTCGGCTCATGACGGCCCGGTACTGGTGCGAGCAGGCGTGGCTGGGAGGACCCCGAGCCGACGCCGGGGTGGTGATCGAAGTGGAGGACGACCGCATAACCGGCGTGGCCGCCGGGGTGCGCACCCGGCCCGAGGACGCTGTACCCCTCGCGGGCCTCACCCTGCCGGCGCTGGCCAACGCCCACAGCCACGCCTTCCACCGGACCCTGCGGGGTCGGACCCACGGCGGGCGGGGGAACTTCTGGACCTGGCGCGACCTCATGTACCGGGTGGCGGCCCGCCTCGATCCCGACGGCTACTACCGGCTGGCCCGGGCCGTGTTCGCCGAGATGGCCCTGGCCGGCATCGGTGTGGTGGGCGAATTCCACTACGTCCATCATCGTGTCGGCGGGGGCGCCTACGACGACCCCAACGCGATGGGCGCGGCGCTGGTGGCCGCGGCCCGCGACGCCGGCCTGCGGCTCACCCTGCTCGACACCCTGTACCTGCACGGCGGCCTGGACGCCACCTCGGACCGCGGCTACAGCCCGCTGCGGCCGGAACAGGCCCGCTTCAGCGACGGCAGCGCCGAACGGTGGGCGGAGCGGGCCGACCGCCTGGCCGCGGCGGTCTCGGGGCCCGCGGTCAAGGTGGGCGCGGCGGTGCACTCGGTGCGGGCGGTCGATCCGGGCTCCATCAAGGTGGCCGTCGACTGGGCCCGAGACCGGGGCGCGCCCCTGCATTTCCACGCGTCGGAGCAGCCGGCCGAGAACGAGCAGTGCCTCGCCGTGCACGGCCGGACCCCGGTAGAGGTGATCTCGGAGGCCGGCGGGCTGGGCCCCAGCGCGACGCTGGTCCACGCCACCCACATCACTGACCACGACCGGGCCCTCATCGGCGAGGCCGAGGCCCACTGCTGTTTCTGTCCGACCACCGAGCACGACCTCGCCGACGGGGTGGGCCCGGCCGCGGCCCTGGCCCACGCCGGCGCCCGGCTTTGCGTCGGCTCGGACTCGCACGCAGTCGTCGACCTGTTCGAAGAGGCCCGCACGGTCGAGCTCGACCAGCGGGCCGCCACCGGCGACCGGGGCGTGTTCGGTGTGGAGGAGCTGGCCGCCATGGCCACCTCAGCCGGCTACCGGTCCCTGGGGTGGTCCGACGGTGGCGTCCTGGAGGCGGGCGCGCTGGCCGACTTCGTCACCGTCGGCCTGGACTCAGTCCGCCTGGCCGGCACCGACGACGGCAACGCCCTGGCCGCGGTGGTATTCGCGGCGACCCCCGCCGACGTGCGCCACCTCGTGGTGGGCGGGAGGGCGATCGTCCGCGGCGGGGCCCACACGTCTATCGATGTTGCCGCGGCGCTCGCCACAACCATCCCAGAGGTCACCGCACCATGACGCTGGTGATCGACAACATCGGTGAGCTGGTCACCGGCGACCCTGCGCTGGGCGACGGCCCGCTGGGCGTCCTGCACGACGCGTCCGTAGTCACCGACAACGACACCGTCGTGGCGGTGGGCCCGGCTGGCGCGGTGGCCGACGAGCGCCTGGACGCCGGCGGCCGGTGCGTGCTGCCCGGGTTCGTGGACTCCCACACCCACCTGGTGTTCGCGGGCGACCGGGCCGAGGAGTTCAGCCGCCGCATGGCGGGCGAGCCCTACGACGGGGGCGGGATCCGGGTCACCACCGACGCCACCCGCAACGCGGGGCGGGCCGCGCTGCGCTCCGCGCTCGACGAGCGGCTGGCCGAGGTCCACCGGGCCGGAACCACCACCGTCGAGATCAAGACCGGCTACGGGCTGTCGGTGGACTCCGAGGCCGAGCTGGCCTCGCTGGCCGCCGAGGCCACCCCAGAGGCCACCTTTCTGGGCGCCCACCTGGTGCCCGGCGAGTACCAGGGGCGCGCCGACGACTACGTCGAGCTGGTGTGTGGGCCGATGCTCGACGCGGTCCGCGGTCATGTCCGCTGGATCGACGTGTTCTGCGAGACCGGCGCCTTCGACGCCGACCAGTCCCGGGCCGTGCTCACCGCCGGCCGGGATGCAGGGCTGGGACTGCGGCTCCACGCCAACCAACTCGGCCACGGGCCCGGAGTACAGCTCGGGGTGGAGATGGGCTGCGCGTCCGTGGACCACTGCACCTACCTCTCGGACGACGACATCGAGGCCCTGGCATCCAGCGACACCGTGGCCACGTTCCTGCCGGCCACCGACTTCTCGACCCGCCAGCCCTACCCCGACGCCCGGCGGGCCATAGACGCAGGCGTCCGGGTGGCCATCGCCTCGAACTGCAACCCCGGGTCGAGCTACACGAGCTCGCTGTCGTTCTGCATGGCGCTGGCCGTGCGCGACATGGGCATGACCATCGACGAGGCCGTGGCCGCGGTCACCACCGGCGGCGCGGCCGCGCTGCGCCGCAGCGACGTGGGCCGCATCGTGCCCGGCGGCCCGGCCCACATGACCATCCTCGACGCGCCCAGCCGGCACCACCTCGCCTACCGGCCGGGCGTCCCATTGATCTGGCGGACCCTGGGGGCCGACTACCGGCTCCAGCCCGCCGGCGACCAGACTTGAACCCGAATCCCAAGGAGAACCGATGACCATCGACATCCCCAACCCGACCGAGCACAACCAGTGGTACCCGTTCGCCAACCGGCCCCTGCCCCCCGACGTGGAGGGCCGCACCGTCAACCCGGCCGTGATCCCGGTGTTCGACGCCGTGCGGTTGCCGCCGAGCGCCCGGTTCGTGGTGGTCGGCGCAGGCGTGCACGGACTGTCGAGCGCCTACCACCTGGCCATGTACCTGGAGCGCACCGGCAAGGGGTCCGGCTCCGACGTCGTGCTGATCGACAAGCAGGGGCCGGGCGCGGGCGCCACCGGGTTGGCCTGCGGCTGCATCCGCAACCTGTACATGACCGGCCCGCTGCACGCCATCCTGCGGGCCAGCGTGGAGGTGTGGGAGTCCGATCCCGTGAACTTCGGCTTCCAGCAGGTCGGCTACGTGTCGGTGGGCGAGTCGAACCAGACCGACGACTACCTCAAGCTCCAGGCGTCGCAGGCGGCCAGCGGCTACCCGTCCGACGTGTACACCGGCACCGAGGCGCACGCCTTCCTCACCAACCTGTGGCCCGACTTCAAGACCGAGAACTGCGACGTGGTGCTGCACGAGCACCGCTCCGGGTACGCGGGCACCCACATGGCGGTGTGGGGACTGGACCAGAAGTGCCGCCAGTGGGGCGTGCAGCGGGTGTACGGCGCCACCGTCACCGGCTACACCCTCGACGCCTCGGGCTCGGTCACCGCAGTCGAGACCGACCAGGGCTCCATCTCCTGCGAGCAGGTGGTGGTGGGCGCGGGTGCCTGGACGCCCGAGCACTGGGAGTGGCTGGGCGGCCCGTCGCACCTCGACGTGGTCTACCCCGACGGCCATGTCGCCGAGCAGATGGACATGTGGACCTACTGGCGCCTGCTGGAGGGCGAGGTGATGCTGCCCGAGGGCGTCGACTTCCGCACCGCCCAGCACCGCGACTCGCCGGTCCTGCACGTGGAGCTGATGAACACGCCCGTGTACTCCGAGGACGGCCGGTTCCTCAAGGACCACTTCTACTCCTATGTCCGCTACGCCGCGGAGCGGGTCGGCGCGCCCGGCCTGCAGGGCGGGACGATCCCGGTGAAGATCGGGCCGAGGGCGGCGGTCGAGCCGTACGGCCACCTGAACGACCAGTACCAGGCCGAGGAGTGGTTCGCCGACTACTACTGCGCGACGCTGGGCATGCTCTTCAAGCGCCTGGAGAACCTGCGGCCGTTCTTCAAGGAGCGCCGCAACGGCGGGATCGGGGCGTTCACCCCCGACAACGTGCCCGTGTTCGACTACCTGGGCGACAACGCCTGGGTGATCGCCGACTCCAACCACGGGTTCAAGATGATCGGCGTGGGCAAGCTGACCGCCCAGATGATGGTGCACGGCGACAAGCCCGACGAGCTCAAGCCGTTCACCCTCGACCGCTACCGCACCGGCGCCACCTTCGGCGACCGCAACTCCAACTGCCCCTGGGTATAGCTCGCCTGCGCTATCAAGAAATCTCGGGTTGGTTTTGTGTATCTACTCCCCAAAATCACACCGAGATTCTTGGGGCCGGTCAGGCGAAGGCGGCCAGCCACTGCTCGCGGCTGGTGGGCCGGAACACGTAGTTGCGCTCGCGGGTGATGCCCATGGTGGCCGACGACTCCACCGAGTAGCGGTGCCCGGGGTAGAGCACCGCTTCGTCGGGCACCCGGGCCAGCCGGGTGGTGAGGCTCTCGTACATCTGGGCCGGGTCGGATCCCGGTAGGTCCATGCGGCCGCATCCCTCCAGGAAGAGGGTGTCGCCGGCCACCAGGCGCCCGTCCACCAGGAAGCACTGGCTGCCGGGGGTGTGCCCCGGCGTGGCAATGAGCTCGATCGCGACCGCGCCCACCATCACCACATCGCCGGAGGCGTGGCTGACCAGGCAATCGTCGTCCACGCCGGTCACCTTCTTGACGAGATCGGCTTCGGCGGCCTGCACATGGATCGGGACCGACACCCGCTCCAGCAGCCGGGTGACGCCCTCGATGCTGAAGCCCATCATCTCGCCCCCCACGTGGTCGGGGTGGTAGTGGGTGGCCAGCACGCCGGTGCAGGTCATGCCGTCGGCCTCCAGCAGGTCGATGAGCCCGTAGGTGTCGTAGGCCGGGTCGACGAGCACGGCCTGGCCGGTGGCGCGGTCGCCGATGGCGTAGACGAAGTTCACCATCTGGCGGGCCACCCCGTCGTCGGTTGCGAAGTCGCGCCCCGACAGCAGCTGGCGGAAGTAAAGCCGGTCGTCCACGCCCGTCACCCTAACAAGGGACTCAAATGGCGCTGATCGGTTCGTCGGGCCGTACCCTGCGGTAGATGGGGCAGCTCGGCGAGTCGCGCAATCTGACGGTCGGTTACCTGGGTCCGCCGGGGACGTTCACCGAGCAGGCCATCTACTCCCAGCCCGACCTGGCCGCCATGAACCACCGCCCCATCAACTCGATCATCGACGTGCTGAAGGCGGTCAGCAGCGGAGAGGTCGACTTGGGCCTAGTGGCCATCGAGAACATGATCGAGGGGTCGGTAACGGCCACCCTCGACGCGCTGGCCTTCGACACCGACCTGTTCATCCAGCGCGAGGTCATCATCGACGTCAACCTCAACCTGCTGGGCCCTCCGGGCATGGCGCTGGAGTCGGTGGAGCGGGTCCGGTCCTATCCGGTGGCCCACGCCCAGTGCCGCGAGTACCTGGCCACCCATCTCCCCGGCGCGGTGTTCGAGGCGGCCAACTCGACCGCCGACGCGGCCCGCAGCCTGGCCGAGGCAGGTGACCGCACCGCCGCGGCCATCGCGCCGCTGCGCTCGGCGGAGGTGTACGGGCTCGACGTGCTGGCCGCCGACATCGCCGACCATGCCGACAACCAAACCCGCTTCGTGCTTGTCGCCAAGGACTTCATCGCCGCGCCGACCGGCCACGACAAGACGAGCATGGTCGTCTACCAGCGCTCCGACGTACCGGGCTCGCTCATCGGCATCCTCCAGGAGTTCGCGGCCCGGGCCATCAACCTGACCAGCCTCCAGAGCCGGCCCACCAAGGCCAGCCTGGGCCAGTACTGTTTTCTGCTGGACTGCGAGGGCCACATCGCCAACGAGGTGGTGGCCGACGCGCTGCGCAACCTCAACATGAAGACCTCCCGGGTGAAGTTCCTCGGCTCCTACCCGTCGGCCGGCGCCGACCACCACGACCACGTGATGAACCAGGTGGAGGTGCGCAAGGCGGCCGCCTGGATTGACGACCTGAGAGGCCGCATCCTCCGCTGAGAGTCCCGCCTATCCTTGGCTGCGGAGGGATGGCAGAGCGGACGATTGCGACGGTCTTGAAAACCGTTGGGCCTTCACGGGTCCCGGGGGTTCGAATCCCCCTCCCTCCGC
>VYCM01000049.1 GCA_009843915.1 Acidimicrobiaceae bacterium
GCACGTCGCGGCCGCTGAACTGCACGGCGTCGCGGAAGTCGTGGGCGTGCATCAGCGTTCCGCCGAAGGTCTCGTAGCCCGGGTAGTGGGGCATGTTGGGGATGGAGAAATGGCCGGTGGACACCACCACGTGGTCGAAGTCCTCGCTGGTGTCGGTGTCGTTGGCCTGGTCGTGGGCGGTGACGGTGAAGCCGCCGCCGGCGGAGCGACTGACCCGGCGTACCGCATGGTTGAATCGGATCTGGTCGCGGAAGCCGCTGCGCTTGGCCCGGCCGATGATGTAGTCGTACAGCACCTCGCGGGGCGGGAACGACGCGATCGGCTTGCCGAAGTGCTCCTCGAAGCCGTAGTCGGCGAACTCCAGGCACTCCTTGGGGCCGTTCGACCACAGGTAGCGGTACATGCTGGCGTGGCAGGGCTCGCCGTGCTCGTCCAGACCGGTGCGCCAGTCGTAGTTCCAGAGCCCGCCCCAGTCGCTCTGCTTCTCGTAGCAGACGACTTCAGGTGCCGACGGGCTGCTCGCCTCCGAATCGCTGGCGAAGGCGTGCAACTGTGCCAGGCCGCACGGCCCAGCGCCGATGACAGCCACTCGTGTCATGATAGTGACCCCCCCTGTGGTTAGGTGTGTCTATATCTACAGTAAAACTTCCACAGCCTCTTGGCAAGGCGCAGGGCGAAAATAGCCGCTAGTCGAGCACTTCGTCGAGAGCGGCCAGCACGAGCGTCACGTTGCGGCGCCTAGCGGTGTGGCCCATGCTGCCGATCCGCCAGCACTGGCCTGCCCAGGGACCCAGCCCGCCGCCGATCTCGATGCCGTAGCGGTCGAGCAGCATTCGACGGACATCGGCCTCGCCCATGCCCCGCGGCAGTCGCGATTCGGGCACCCTCACCGAGGTGAGCTGGGGCAGGCGCGCCTCGGCTGGCGGCACCAGCGTGAGGCCGCGGGCCTCCAGCCCCGCCTGAAGCAGGTCGCCGCAGTGCTGGTGGCGCCTGTGGGCTGCCTCCAGCCCTTCGTCGAGCACCACCCCCAATCCTGCGTGAAGGGCGTAGATCATCGAGATGGGAGCGGTGTGATGGTAGGCCCGAGCGCCTCTCGCTGCGACGTAGTCGGCGATCATCCCCATGTCGAAGTACCACGACTGCGGCCGGCAGCGGAACCTCTCCATCGCCCGGGCCGAGACGCTTACCGGTGCCAGCCCCGGCGGGACCCCGAGACACTTCTGGGTTCCGCTGTAGGCGATGTCGACACCCCAGTCGTCGAGCCTCACGTCGATGCCGCCGAGCGAGGTGACGCAGTCCGCCAGCAGCAGGGCGTCTCCCTTGGCCGAGCCCAGCTCGGCCAAGTCGTTGCGCACGCCGGTGGAGGTCTCGGCGTGGACGACCGCGATCACCGCGGGGGCTGGGTGGGCGTCCAGAATGCGCTGCGGGTCGAGGGGTGTGCCCCAGTCGGCGTCTACCCGCACGACGTTGGCGTCACACCGGGCCGCGACATCGCACATGCGCTCGCCGAACACGCCGTTCACCCCCACCACGACCGTTTGACCCTCTGAGATCACGTTCACGAACGCCGCCTCCATCCCGGCTGAGCCCGTGCCCGACACCGGGAAGGTGAGCGCGTTGTCGGTGCGGAACACGGCCCGCAGGCGGTCACAAGTCTCGTCCAGCAACTCGAGGAACACGCCGTCGAGATGGCCCATCACCGGCCGAGTGAAGGCCTCGATCACCTCCGGGTAGGGATTTGACGGGCCGGGACCCATCAGAATCCGCTCGACCCACGGGCTCGGCTGACCCAAGTCCCCTTGATCTTTCATAGAAGTGGTGCTACCTTCCATCAGATTAGCGATTTGGTCACCGAGAGCATAGGAGAATCCATCCCGCTTGAGCCATCCCGCATAGGCGTAGGCCCACGACAAATCTTCAAGAACGCGACTGTGTGAGCAACAACACAGAGAATTCTGTCGGAAGATGCCCGTAGGAGCGACCGCTCAGGACGATTCTGCCAAAAGGATCCCCCGCAGGAGCCATTATGAGCCATCATCAGATCACCGAGGCGAGGCGCCGGCTGCACCGCAGCGAGCTGGCCGTGCCCGGCTCGCGGCCCGAACTGTTCGAGAAGGCCGCGGGCGGCCGGGCCGACTACGTGTTCCTGGACCTCGAGGACGCGGTGGCGCCCGATGAGAAGGAAGCGGCCCGACGCCATGTCATCGCCGCTCTGGCCGACATCGACTGGCGAGCCGCCGGCAAGACAGTGTCGGTGCGGATCAACGGGCTCGACACGCACTACATGTACCGCGACCTGATCGATGTGGTGGAGCAGGCGGGAGCGCACGTCGACACGATCCTCGTGCCCAAGGTGGGCGTGCCTGGCGACATCTACACCGTGGACGCCCTCCTGACCCAGCTCGAACAGGCGATGGGCCTCAACCACCGGATCGGGGTGGAGGCTCTGGTGGAGACCGCCCTGGGCATGGCCAACGTCGAGGCGGTGGCGGCCTCAAGCCCGCGGCTGGAGGCGCTCCATTTCGGAGTGGCGGACTATGCAGCCTCCTGCCGGGCCAGAACCATTTCCATCGGCGGGCTCAACCCCGACTATCCGGGCGATCAGTGGCACTCGGCGCTGTCCCGCATGCTGGTGGCCTGCCGCGCCAACGGTCTGCGGGCCATCGACGGTCCGTTCGGGGACTTCGGCGATCCGGACGGCTTCCTGGCCGGTGCCCGCCGGGCCGCGGCCCTCGGCTACGACGGCAAGTGGGCCATCCACCCCTCGCAGGTCGACCTGGCCAACGAAGTGTTCACCCCGCCGGATTCCGAGGTGGACCAGGCTCGCCGGGTGCTGCGGGCCCTGGAGGAGGCCGCCGCGGCCGGCCGGGGCGCGGCCCAGCTCGACGGGCGCATGATCGACGCCGCGTCGGCCCGAATGGCGCAGAACGTGGTCGAGATGGCCGAGGCCATCGAGAACAGGGAGTCGTGACGCCCGAGCCGGCAGACGATTCCCGCATTGAGAACGCAAGGAGGGGCGTTCATGGAGATCCACGAGTACCAAGCCAAGGCCATACTCGCCGACTACGGCGTGTCCATACCCGAGGGAGGGCTTGCCTACAGCCCCGAGCAGGCCACCTACCGAGCCTCGGAGATCGGCGGCGAACGGTGGGTGGTGAAGGCCCAGATCCACTCCGGGGCCAGAGGCCAGGCCGGGGGCATCAAGCTCTGCAATGACGAGCGCGAGGTGTGGGAGGCGGCCGACGAATTGCTGGGCAAGCGGCTGGTCACCCACCAGACCGGCGAGCGGGGCAAGGGTGTGTACCGGCTCTATGTGGAGGCGGCCGTCTCGGCCGAGCGCGAGATCTATCTGGGGTTCGTGCTCGACCGATCGGCCGAGCGGGTGATGGTCGTGGCCTCAGCCTCAGGCGGCATGGCCATCGAGGAGATAGCGGCCCGCGACCCGGACGCCATCGTACGCGTCAACGTGGAGCCGGCCGTCGGGCTCCAGGCGTTCGAGGCCCGAGAGATCGCCTTCGCGGTGGGACTCGATGCGAGCCTCGTGCCCCAGGCGGCCCAGATGATGACCGGCTGCTACCGGATCTTCGGCGAGCTCGACGCCACCATGCTGGAGATCAACCCGCTGGCGGTAACCGCCGACGGCCGCCTACTGGCGCTGGACGCCAAGATGACCTTCGACGACAACGCCCTGTTCCGCCACCAGGACGTGTCGGAACTGCGGGACAAGTCCCAGGAGGACCCCCGTGAGCGGACGGCCGTCGACCGGGGGCTCAGCTATGTGGGCCTCGACGGCAACATCGGCTGCATCATCAACGGTGCCGGCCTGGCCATGGCCACCATGGACATGATCAAGCACGCCGGGGGCGAGCCGGCCAACTTCCTGGACATCGGCGGGGGCGCCTCTCCCGAGCGGGTGCTGAAGGCGTTCCGGCTGGTGCTCTCCGACGACAACGTCGAGGCCGTGCTGGTGAACATCTTCGCCGGCATCAACCGCTGCGACTGGGTGGCCACCGGTGTGGTCCAGGCCCTTCAGCAGCTTGATCCCTCGGTTCCGGTGGTGGTCCGTCTGTCGGGCACCAACGTCGAGGAGGGACGGCGCATCCTGGCGGAGGCAGATGTGGGAGTGATCACTGCGGACTCACTGGCGGAGGCGGGCACGAGAGCGGTCGCGGCCACCGAACGGAGCGCGGCCTGATGAGCATCATCCTCGACGAGACGACTCCGGTGCTGGTGCAGGGCGTCACCGGCCGCATCGCCACCTTCCACACCGCCGAGATGCTCACCTACGGCACCAACGTGGTGGGAGGGGTCACGCCGGGCCGGGGTGGCGACACCCACTGCGACGTGCCGGTCTTCGACACCATGAAGCAGGCCGTGGCCGCCACCGAGGCCACCGCCAGCGTCGTGTTCGTGCCGCCGCCGTTCGCGGCCGACGCCATCATGGAGGCGGCCGACGCCGGGATCGAGTACTGCG
>VYCM01000031.1 GCA_009843915.1 Acidimicrobiaceae bacterium
GCGACGTTAGCGACAGGGTGCGACAAGCCCGCGGACCTAGCCCTCGACTAGATCTGATCGAGTCCGCTAATCAGTCTCTGCTTGCCCTCAGGGTTCACCGCCGGACCAGTCGGCGTAGCCCGAGGCCCCGTCGGCCTTGGTGACACGGTCGCCGACGCGGATGGCGCCGGGCTTCACGACCCGGGTGTTGACGCCTCGGAGCCTTAGCTGCATGCCGGTCTCGGAGTTGACCCAGCGCATGGCATCGAGGCCGAACCTCTGGACGAACTTCCCGCACCCGGTGTGGGGCACGTCGGTGACCTCGAGCTGTGCCTCGCCGACGGCCAGCCTGGTGCCCGCGGGCAGGTTGTCGTGGCTGAGGTCGAGATCGGCGTAGAGCTGGTCACCGGCTTGCGACCAGCGGTCGACCGGCCCGGCGATCACGTCCAGGACCCGTGAGTTCATGATGGTCACCTGGGCGAGGATGTCGGCACGGCCGTCCGGTGAGCGGGAATTGCCCCGCGGCGCCCAGGTGTCCCCCACCAGGCCCGAGTCGAGGTCGAGGACGCCCTCGTCGATGAGTTCGCGCTCGTCCACGTCGGGGCGGCGGACGATCAGCCGCAGTTCGCCACCGTCGGACGGCGCGCCGCGGACGTGCTCCAGGCCGGCGTCGAGTTCCTCGGGTGTGCGGTGCGTCATGGACGCACAGGCTACGGCTAACCGCCGTTGACGGAGGCGAACAGGGCGTCGATCTCCGCCGACCATTCCCGGCGCCACGAAACCTTGGTGGTGTCGTCGATCCAGGCAGCGTCGATCCCGTTGAGGGCCATCTCCTTGAGGGTGCTCAGGCTGAGACCCATCTCGCGGTGAAGGCGCACGTACTCGTTGGCGAGGTCGCACACGAACATGCCCGGATCGTCGGAGTTGACCATCAGCTTCAGTCCGGCGGCGTCCATCTGCCTGATGGCGTGGTCCGGGGCGCTCAAGTCGCGCCAGATGGTGGTGTAGCCGGTGGTCGTCGGGCACACCGTGAACGCGATCTGGCTCTCGGCGCAGCGCGCCACCAGGTCGGGGTCGTCGACCACGTGGTAGCCGTGGTCGATCCGCTCGCAGTCCAGCAGCTCGATGGCGGCCCGCACGTTGTCGGCCGGGCCGACCTCGCCGGCGTGGGAGGTGCGGTGCAGGCCGTGCGCCGCGGCGGCCCGGTAGGCGTCGACGTAGTCCTCCGACGGGAACCCGATCTCGTTGAAGTCGAGGCCGACGCCGATGATCTGGGGATGAGGGTGGGCGGCCACCATCTCCACGAACTCGACCGCCCGGGCCGGGCCCAGCTCCCGGTTGATGGCCGGGATCAGGTTGCTCTCGAGCCCCCGGTCGGCCTTGATGTCGGCCATGCCTCCGAGCACGCCGGCGAGCATGGTGGGGTACTCGACGCCCATCTCGAAGTGCGACTCGGGGCTGAAGAACAGCTCCACGTAGCGGGCCCCGCTGTTGGCGCAGCGCTCCAGGCACTCGTAGGTCACCCGCCGGAAGTCGGCCTCCTCCTGGATCGACCGGCACACCAGCGAGTAGATGAGCAGGAAGTCGGCCAGGCTGTCGTACTGATAGAGGTCGGCAACCTCGTCGTGGGGCGGCAGCTCCAGGCTGTGCTTCGCCGCCAGGGACGCGAACGTGGCCGCGTCCACCGCGCCCTCCAGATGCAGATGCAGTTCGGCCTTGGGCATCTGCCGTAGTGCAGTCTCAACGTCCATCGCATGCTCCCCGCTGCCGGTGGCGACCCTCCGGGTCGCTCCTGCGGCTGAGCATACGCGGTGGCCCCCGCACGCTTCGGAGCGGGAGTCCGAGCCGCCAGCGGTCAGTTCGCCGACGTTCGCCGGGGTCGTGTCAAAATCTCGGCGCGAAATTGTGTACCTGACACCCATTATCGTCCCGAGATTTCTGGAGCTGAGAGCGCGACGGTCTGTGGACGCCCCCACTAGCTTGAGCCAGTGAGCGCTAGCGAGCCGACCGGGCAGGAGGATCCCCAGCAGGCGGGTCCGACGCTGGACAGGCTGCCCGAAGACTGGGACCGAGCCCTGGCGGTGGTGGCCCATCCCGACGACCTCGAGTACGGCGCCTCGGCGGCCGTGGCCTGCTGGACCGCCGCAGGGAAGGACGTCCGCTACGTGCTGGCCACCAGGGGCGAGGCCGGCATCGATTCGATGCCGCCGGAACAGACCGGTCCGCTGCGCACTGCCGAGCAGGTGGCGGCCGGCGCCGCGGTAGGCGTGTCGGTGGTCGAGTTCCTGGACCACCCCGACGGGCTGGTCGTCAACGGGATCGAGCTGCGACGGGACCTGGCCGCAGCCATCCGCCGTCACCGGCCCGAGGTGATCATCGGGTCAAACTTCCGCGACCGATGGGGAGAGTCGGGGCCTTGGAACCATGTCGATCACCGGGAGCTCGGCCGGGCCTTGCCCGACGCGGTTCGGGACGCGGCCAACCGCTGGCTGTTCACCGACGCGGGCGAGCCGTGGAGCGGCGTGCGCTGGATCGCCTTCGCCGGCTCATCGGCCCCCACCCACGCGGTTGACGTCACCGACCACATCGGCGAGGGCGTGGCCTCTCTGGTCTGTCACAGCACCTACATCGACAACCTCGGCGACGGCGCGTTCGATCCGGATGCGTTCCTGCGCGGCAGCTGCCAGCAGGCCGGCGAGACGCTAGGCGTGCGTTACGCGGTCACCTTCGAGCTGATCCCGGTGTGATGGCGCCGGATCGGACGCCGGTCATCGTCGGCGCGTCCATCGCCACACCGCCTGATCCAGATGAGTTAACCGAGCCGATCTCGCTGATGATCGACGCGGCGAGGGCCGCAGCCAATGACAGCGGGGCTGCCGGCATTGCTGCACGGGTCGACCTGGTCGCCGTCGCGGGCGGATTGTGGAGCTTTCGCAATCCTGGGCACTGGATCGCACGAGCCATAGGCGCCGACGCCCGCACGCTGTTGACCACCATCAGCGGGCAGACACCGGTTGCGCTGCTCGCCGACATCGCCGAACGCATCCAGCGGGGCGCTGTCGGCGCGGCGCTGATCGTCGGGGGCGAGTGCACCCGGTCCCGCCGCAGGGCGAGGCGACGCGGCGTCGAAGCCCCCCGGCACGACGACACCGAGCCACCACCCGACGAGGCGTGGGGATCGCCGCTGGTGATCGGGGATCCGGGGGCGGAGGCTGTGGCCGGCCACATGCCCAGGAACGCTTTCGCGCTGATTGAGAGCGCCATCCGGGCCCGGCGGGGCGAGACGATGGCCGAGAACCGGCGCCGGACCGCTGAGCTCTGTACCGGGTTCGCCGCCGTGGCCGCAGGCGTCGAGCACTCCCCCACCCAGCGTGCGATGTCGGCTGAGGAGATCGCCGAGGTCACTGCCGAGAACCGGCTGGTGAGCTGGCCCTACACAAAGGCCATGTCGGCCAACAACACCGTCGACCGCGCCGGTGCCCTGCTGGTCTGCTCGCTGGAGGTGGCCCGCGACCACGGCGTGTCGCCTGACCGGATGATCTTCCCGCACCGGGTCTCCATGGCAGACGACACCGATTTCTTGGCCAGCCGGCACGAGTTGGCCGTCCATCCCGGCCTGCAGGCGGCGGCCGACGACATGCTGTCGTTCACCGGGGATTCAGCCGGCATCGGCCACTTCGACCTCTATGCCTGCTTCCCGTCGATGGTCGCACTCGCCCTGGAGGCGCTCGGGATCGACGACGACCGCCCGCTCACCGTGTCGGGAGGCCTGGCCTTCACGGGCGCGCCCACCAACTTCGGCGCAGGCGAGGGCCTGATCGCCATGGTCGACCGTCTGCGCGAGGACGCCCCCGGCGCCACCGGCCTGGTGCACGGAAGCGGCGGCATGGCAGCCAAGCACGCTCTAGGCCTGCTGTCCGCGTCCCCGCCGACAGAGCCGTTCATCACATCCCGCCAGACCCCGGAACTGCATCCCCGCGACTTGGCCACCCCCGACCGCGACGGCCCGGTCATCATCGACGGCGTGACCGTCGACTACATCCAGGAGCCCCCAACAGCGGTCGCGCTAGTCCGCTTCAACGACGGAAGCCGTGCCTGGGCCACCGCACTCGACCGGCCCACCATCGACACGGTCACGACCACCGAGACGGTCGGCACAGCCGCCGAAGTCCAAGCCGGTCGCCTGCTGCTCAACTGACGGTTGGAGATCCGCTACTGGAGTTCGTCGGCTACTGGGAAGACGTTCGACGTCAGGCCGCCGTCGACGATGATGTTCTGGCCGGTGGTGTAGGCGCCGTCGGCGGAGGCC
>VYCM01000021.1 GCA_009843915.1 Acidimicrobiaceae bacterium
CGCTCATCAAGAAGCGCCGCAAGCGCATGCGCAAGAAGAAGCACAAGAAGATGCTCCGGCGCACGCGACACCAGCGGCGCAAGTAGCCACCGGCACTCCCACCAGTCCCCTCAGAGGGTCGCAGCGGCCGCTTCGGTAGTGGTGGCCACGATGCGGCCCGGCCCTGGGTGGTCACCGGTGACGAACCAGGTGCTGCCGCTCCCGGCCAGATGTGGCGTCATCCCGGTGGCATCGCCCAGCCGGTCGCGCCACACCGCCAACTCCGGCACGACCCGCAGCGCGGCGGCTTCCAAGTCGTTGCCGTGCTCGCCGGCGGGACCGCCCAACTCGTCCCACGCCGCGTACACGGCTGCGGTGTCGCATCCCACCGGCGCCAGCTGCAGGGTGTACTGCTCACAGACGTAGGGCAGCGGATCGACGATCTCTCCGATGCCCCGCACCCGGGCCCGGCCGCCAGCAAGGCAGAACGCCACATCCGCGCCGATCGATGCCGCCGCTGCGGTGTCGCCGAACCCGGCCCAGCGCAGCACCGCGGCGGCATCGGCCGAGCCGCCGCCCAGCCCGGCCCCGACCGGAATCCGCTTGTACACGGTCACCTGCGCCTGCTGGCCGCACAGCGCCAGTGCACGCTCGACGAGGTTCTGGCCGGGCCGGGCCACGCCGTGCAACTCGTTCCCCGCCTCATCGAGCATCCGCAAGCCGGATCTGCCCGCCACGATCTCGAGCCGGTCGAAGAAGTCGAGTGACACCATCTCGGCGTCGACGGTGTGGTAGCCGTCCGGCCGAACGCCGGTGATCCGCAGACTGAGCGTCAGCTTGGCCGGCGCGAATGCCTCGATCACACCGCGAAGCTACAGTCCACGGGTTGCGCCGCGAGGAGGGGGAGAGAACCTTGACTTCAGGCTCGTTCATGGGCAACGCCGTGCTGAGGAAAGAGGACCCCGACCTCCTCACCGGCGAGGCTCGCTACGTGGGCGACATGACACCGCCCGGCACCGTGCATGTCGTCTTCGTGCGCTCTGTGATGGCCCACGCTCGAATCGCGGCCGTCGACACCGAAGCCGCACGGTCGGCTCCCGGAGTTGTCGGCGTGTACACGGCCGCGGACGTGCCGATAGCCCCCCAGCAATTGTTCATCATGCTCCCGCCGGAGCTGACCCGACTGCCGCTGACGGACAAGGCCCGCTATGTGGGCGACCCGATCGCGGCCGTGGTGGCCGAGTCTCGCGCCGCCGCGGTGGATGCGGCTGAGCTGGTGGAAGTCGACTACGACCCCCTTCCCGCGGTGATCGACCCGTTCGAGGCCCTGGAACCCGACGCCCCGGTGGTGATCGAAGCCCACGGGTCCAACCAGGCCATCGTGTTCGCCAGCACGGCCGACCCCGACGCCATGTCAGGCCACGATGAGGTGGTGACGGCCCGCTTCGTCAACCACCGGATGTCGGGGGCACCGATCGAGCCGTCCGCCGCGCTGGCCGCCCCCGCCGACGGCGGCGCCGTGACACTGTGGTGCACGTCGCAGCGGCCCCACGAGGTACGCGACGTGGTGGCCGCGGCCCTCGAAGCGCCCCCGCACGAGGTGAGGGTGATCGCCCCGGCGGTGGGCGGCGGCTTCGGCTCCAAGGCCGTCGTGTACCCGGAGTTCATCATGGTGACGTGGCTGGCCCGGCACCTGGGGCGGCCCGTCAAATGGGTCGAGACTCGCAGCGAGAACCTCGTCAACATGAGCCAGGGCCGAGACCACGTGCACGATGTCGAACTCGGCCTCAGCGCCGACGGCACGTTCCGCTGGATCAGGATCAACGTCACCGCCAATGTGGGCGCCTACCCGGCCATCGGTGCGTTCCTGCCCTTCTTCACGATGTTGATGGCGTCGGGGCCATACCGCATCCCCGCCGTCCACTACGAAGCGGTCGCCGCCATCACCAACACCACGCCGGTGGCGGCATTCCGGGGGGCGGGGCGGCCCGAAGCGACCGTGACGCTGGAGCGGATAGTCGACCTGGCCGCAGGCAAGCTGGGGATCGACCCGGCCGAGCTGCGGCGGCGCAATCTGCTCGCGCCCACCGACTTTCCCCTCACAACGCCCACCGGCGCCAACATGGACTGCGGCGAGTATGCACGCGCCCTCGGGCTGGCCCTGGAGACGGCCGGATACGACGAGTTGAGGGCTGAGCAGGCGCGCCGGCGCGCCGGCGGCAGCCGGAAGCTGCTCGGCATCGGCGTGTCCTCCTATGTGGAGATAACCGCAGTCGGGCTGTTCAACGAGTTCGGATCGGTCACCGTCGATCTGGACGGCACCATCACCGCCCGAGTGGGCACCGCCTCCCACGGCCAGGGGCACGCCACCGCCTTCTCCCAGATCCTCGGTGAGGTCTTGGGCGTGCCCGCCGAGCAGGTCAGGGTGATCCACAGCGACACCGGCGAGGTACCGCGGGGCACCGGCACGGTGGCGTCACGTTCGCTGCAGATCGGCGGCAGCGCGGTGTTCACCGCCGCCAACGAGGTCCTCGAGACGGCTCGGCGCCTGGCGGCCAGCCTGCTGGAGGCCGACCGCGACGACATAGTGGTGGCTCCCGGGGGCCTGGCCGTGGCCGGAGTGCCCGCCAGGACGGTGTCATGGGCCGATCTGGCCGCGGCCGCTGCGTCCGACGACCTCCCGGCAGGGGTCGAGCCCGGGGGGCTGGCCGCCGAGACCGACTTCAACCAGGGCGAGTCGAGCTACCCGTTCGGCGCCCATGTGTCGGTGGTGGAGATCGACGCCGACACCGGCGACACGAGAGTGCTACGCCACGTCGCGGTCGACGACTGCGGCCGGATCCTCAACCCTCTGCTGGTGCAGGGACAGGTCCACGGAGGGGTGGCCACCGGGATCTCGCAGGCCCTGTACGAGGAGACGACCTACGGCTCCGACGGCAATCCCCGCAACACCAACTTCGCCGACTATGCGATCCCGGCCGCCTCGGAGCTGCCCCGCTTCGAGACGGCCCATACCGAGACGCCGACGCCGCTCAACCCGCTCGGTGCCAAGGGCGTCGGCGAATCGGGCACGATCGGATCCACCCCGGCGGTGCAGTCCGCCGTGCTCGACGCCCTGGCGCCGCTGGGCATCGACCACCTGGACATGCCGTTCACGCCCCAGCGGGTCTGGCGGGCCATCGCCGCAGCCAGCTAGGACTCCGTGCGGGCGAGGTTGATCCACTGATCTAGGGTTAGTACCTCGGGACGGCTGGCAGGGTCCACCCCCGCGGCCGCGAACCCGTCGGAGGTGACCAGCCCCGCCAGTGAGCGGCGCAGCATCTTGCGCCTCTGACCGAAGCCGGTCCGCACCAGCCGCCTGAAACGAACCTCGGACTCCGGCGGCAAGGGCGCCGCCCGCTCGCTCGGGTGGCGCTCGATCTTGACCACCGCCGACTCGACCTTCGGCCGGGGCCGGAAGACCGAGGCCGGGACCTTGGCCACCACCCGGGCCGCTCCCTGCTGCTCCACGAGGACGCTGGGGACGCCCCGGGCCCGCGATCCGGGCGGAGCGGTGAGCCGCTCCCCCACCTCGCGCTGCACCATCACCACCATCACCGAAATGGCGGCCGCATCGTGCAGCAGGTCGACGACCAGCCCGGTAGCGATGTTGTAGGGCAGGTTGGCCACCAGCATCCAGCGGTCCGATCCCTCCAGAACGTCGTCGAAGTCCAGGGTCGCCGCGTCGCCCTCAACCACCTCGACGCGGTGTGCACCCGCCTCGGCCACCACCTCACGCAGTGCCTCGGCGAGACCGGAGTCGACCTCCACGGCCCTCACCGCGGCACCCGTCTCCGCCAGCGCCAGGGTGAGCGAGCCGAGCCCCGCACCGATCTCCAGCACCCGGTCTGCCGGGCCTGCTCCGCTGATCCGGGCTATGCGCCGCACCGTGTTGGGATCGGCGACGAAGTTCTGGCCGAAGGACCGCCGCGGCGACACGCCGAAACGTTCCATGAGCGCCCTCAGCTCCGACTCGGTATGGGTCAGGAGGGCAGCCTCTTCCTGCAGGTGGGCCAGGGGTCCCAGCCGTTGATCTCGTAGAGCTGGTAGGCCATCTTGTCCTGATCCGAGGGCGAAGCGTCTATGGGATCAACCCCGACCAGGTCCGGGTAGTGCATTCCTGCAACCCAGTTCCAGGTACGGATCGAGAATTGGTAGGCGCCGCGGTACCGGCCGCTCTTGCTCACAGCCCGGTAGTTCTGCGTCGATTCGCACTGCCGCAGGGCATGCCACTGCGCCTCGGTGGTTCCCGCTGGAATCGGATGCTTGACGGCGCCGGCTTCGGTGGTCGTGGTAGGCGGTTGGGTCGTTGTGGTCGTGGTCGTAGTCGTGGTGGTGGTCGTGGAGGTTGTGCTCCTGTTCGCGTTAGCCAAGTCCTCAGCTTTCCGAAGGGCCTTCTCGCGGGCCCGCCGGCGGGCCTCGGCCCACCGCTCGGCCCGATCCTCGAAGTCCTCCACGTCAACGGCTTCGACCTCGGGGGCAACCGTTGTCGATGGCGTCTGGGCCGCCGCCGGCGCGCCGGCCAGGACCAGCATGGCGAGGATGATCGTGCCGACCAGCCCCATCCGAGCGCCCCGGCCCTGCGCGCCCATCTCAGGCGACCTCCTGATCAAGTCCGTAGAACGCGCGGGTTGTCGCCCAGGTGGCGTGCTCCACATCGCTGATGTCGAGGCCCTTCGCCTCGGCCACCGCCGCCCCCACAACGCCCACCAGCGCAGGCCGGTTCGGTTTGCCGCGGTGAGGCACCGGAGCCAGGTACGGGCTGTCGGTCTCGACCATCAGGCGGTCGAGCGGGCAGATTCGGGCCGCGTCGCGCACCTCCGAGGCCTTGGGGAAGGTGACGATCCCCGAGAACGACAGGACCGCGCCTCGTCGCAGGCACTCCTCGGCCTCCTCGGGCCCCCCGGTGAAGCAGTGCATCACTGTTCGCGACGGGATGCCCTCGCGGTCGAGCACGGCGAGCGTGTCGTCCCAGGCCGACCGGGAATGGACCACCAGCGGCAAGTCCCTGCGGTTGGCCAGCTCCACCTGTGCTGCGAAGACCTGGCGCTGAACGGGACGCGGCGAGTGGTCGTAGTGGTAGTCGAGTCCGGCCTCGCCCACAGCCACCACTTCAGGCCGCGCCATCAGAGCCTCCAATCCGCCCAGACCGCCGGAGGCCTCGTGGGGATGCACGCCCGCAGTGGCCCACACCCCCTCGTGGGCCTCGGCAACCGAGATTGCTCGACAGGAGTCTTCCACATCTGTGCCCACGTTGACCAACACGCCGACGCCTGCGGTGCGCGCATCGGCGATGACCGGCCCCGCTGCCTCCCCGGCCGGGAGATGGCAATGGTGATCAGCCCACGCCACATCAACCACGCCCCCTCAGGCCTGGTTCGCGCCGTCACCGGCAAGATCGATGGCGTCCAGGTCCACCTTGGCGAACAACGGCTCAGGCTTGGGCAGACCCGTGCCCGGCGCCACGGCCGGGCGCTCCCAGCGCTCGATCGGGCCGAACAGGTCGTCGAGTGCAGCCGTCGAGAACGGCAGGTACGGGGCCAGTCCCGTGCGCACTCCGGCCATCGCCTCCAGCGCGGTCACCAGCACCGCGGCGGCACGGTCCGGATCCACAGAGGCCAGCTTCCACGGCTCATTCGAGTTGAGGTAGGCGTTCACCCTGGCGGCTGCCTCCATGGCGCAGCGGAGCCCGGCCCGCAGCTCCACCCGCTCGATGCAGTCGGCCTCCTCGCGCAAGGCGTCGTCGGCGGCCGACAGCAGGGCGGCGTCGGAGGAGTGCCGCTCCCCTACTTCCGGGACCGCGCCCCCCAGCGCCGACTGGGCCAACGACAGCACCCGGTTCACGAGGTTGCCCCAGGTGGCGACCAACTCGTCGTTGATTCGCCGGGCGATCTCCTCGATGGAGACCTCGGTGTCGGCGTGCTCGGGCAGGGCCGCGGCGAGGGCGTAGCGCAGCGCGTCGGGCTCGAAGAGGCGGAGACCCTCGCCGATGGCCAGGCCGACGCCCCGGCCGGCGGCCATCTTCGCCCCGGAGAAGGTCACGTACTGGTTGGCGGGCACGTTGTCAGGCAGGTGCAGGCCGCCGTAGCCCATCAACTGGGCGGGCCACAGCATGGCGTGGAACGGGATGTTGTCCTTCCCGACGAAGTAGAGGTGGCGGGACTCGTCGTTGTGCCACCAGCGCTTCCAGGCGTCGGGATCGCCTTGGCGGGCCGCCCATTCCTTGGACGCCGACAGGTAGCCGATCACCGCGTCGTACCAGACGTAGATGCGCTTTCCCTCGCCCAGATCGTCGACGGGGAGCTCGACCCCCCAGTCCAGGTCCCGGGTTATGGCCCGGTCCTTCAATCCCTCGTTGGTCCAGCCGAAGGACGAGTTGAGAACGTGGGGCCTCCATCCCCGGCGGGTCTTGAGCCAGTCGGCGACCCTCTCGGTGAAGTCCGAGTAGCGGTAGTAGAAGTGCTCGGTGGGCCGCAGTTCGGGCACGGCCCCGCTGATCCTGGAGCGGGGCTCGATCAGATCGGTGGCGTCCAGGGTGGAGCCGCAGTGCTCGCACTGGTCGCCGCGGGCCGCCCCGTAGCCGCAGCGCGGGCAGGTGCCCTCGATGTAGCGGTCGGGCAGGAAGCGCTCGCCGACGGGGTCGTAGAACTGCTCGGACACCCGCTTGTCGATATGGCCGTTCTTCAGTTGGACCAGGAACATGTCCTGGGTGACCTCGGCATGGTTGCGCGTGCCGGTGGTGGTGTAGAGGTCCCACGAGATGCCGAGCATCTCCCACTGGTCGCAGAACTCCGAGTGGTAGCGCTCGACGATCTCCGACGGCGTCACCCCTTCGGCGTCAGCCCGCACAGTGATCGGCGTGCCGTGCACGTCGGACCCGCTGACCATGAGAACGTCGTTGCCGGCCAGCCGCTGGTAGCGGGCATAGATGTCCGCCGGCAGGTAGGCCCCAGCGAGGTGGCCGAGGTGTCGACTCCCAGACGCGTAGGGCCACGCCACCGCGACCAGTACCGGCACCGCCATGGGGGGCCACATTATCCCCGGATTTTCAGGTCTTCCCCAGCCGGAGCAGCACCGGCCTCTGGGCCGCCGGGGGTCAAGTCATCAGGTTGTAGACACGGCGGCGCGAGACTCCATGGGCGGCCGCGGCCGCAGCCGCGGCGTCTCGACGGCTCATCCCCCCGGCGACAAGGGCCTGCGCGGCGGCCAGCAACTCCTCGTCCGTCGCCGCTGGAGAGTCCTCGGCGGTTCCCGCGACCACGATCACCACCTCCCCCTTCACCGGGCCGGAAGCCCATTCGCACAACTCGGCGAGACTCCCCCTCACAACTTCCTCGTGAAGCTTGGTGAGCTCACGGGCGACGACGCCGGTGCGGGACGGTCCGCACGCCCCGGCCAAGTCCTCCAGGCAGGACCGCAGGCGGTGCGGCGACTCGTACACCACGGTGGTGCGCCGATCCCGCGCGATCTGCTCCAGGCGCTCGGCCCGGGCCTTTCCCTTGCGGGGCAGGAACCCCTCGAAGCAGAACCGGCCCGCCGGAAGCCCGCTCACCGCCAGAGCGGCCAAGCCGGCCGAAGGACCGGGCACCACGGTCACGGTGTGGCCGGCCGCCGCGCACGCGGCCACAAGCGGGCCCCCGGGATCGGTCACCGCGGGCATGCCCGCATCGGTCACCACGGCTACGGTCGCTCCTGCGGCCAGCAGCTCGCACACGTCACCGATCGCCTCGGTCTCGGTGTGCTCGTCAACGCGCCGGAGCCGCGCCCCGCTCACCCCCGCGTGCTCGAGCAGCCGACCCGTGCGCCGCGTGTCCTCGCAGCACACCAGATCGGCAGCCTCCAGAGCCTCCACCGCCCTCGGGCTGAGATCGCCGAGGTTGCCGATCGGCGTGCCGACCAACACCAGCGAGCCGCCCGGTGCCGGGGACGCAGCTTCGGGCGGAAGACCGCTCACTGCCGGATCTCGAGCTCCACGCCGGGAGTCACCCCCCAGCGCCGGAAGCTGCCCGCCTCGGCCTCGATGACCGAACTGGCCCGCCACACCGGGCGCCCGACTCGGTTGGCCCGCATCGTGGTCACCCTCAACACCCGCATGTCGCCGTCACAGTGGGCTACATCGATGTGGAAGCGCAAGCCGACCGAGTGCACCGAGCGGGTTCGTTCCAGCAGCAGGGCTCCCTCGATACCGTCCCTTCCGAGAAGACCTCGGCGACGGTCGCGCCGGCTGGAGGCGATCTCCAGCGACGCCACCACCCGGTCTTCGACCATCAGCCAGGCCATGGTCTGAGAATCTAGTTCCGGGAGACCTCCCGGCCGGCTCAGTCCTCGCGGCGCGACCGGCGCTCGGATCGGCGCTCCAGCATGAGCCGACCGACCCGGCCGATCCGGTCGATCAACTTCATGAGCCTCTCCCGGGCCGCCTCGGCCACCCCCGAGAGGCCGGCGAGGCTCGGGAGGTTCCAGTCGCGCATCACGACCGGCTGCAGGATCTGGTCATGATGGATGGCCAAGTCGTAGATGCCGGCCTCGGCGATCGTGCGGGCGTGAGCATCGAAGTCGGTGATGCCCACACCCGGCATCGCGAAGCTCTTCACCTGGTTGGCGATGGCCACGACCGCTTGGGACGGCTCCATCTTGAGCGCGGCGGCCATCGCATCGCGATAGAAGAGGAAATGAAGGTTCTCGTCGAAGGACACGCGGCGCATGATGGCCTTGCCGGCAGGATCGTCGATGTGTCGCCCCGTGTTGAAGTGCGAAATGCGGGTCGCCAACTCCTGGAGGGCCACGTAGGCGAGGCCCTCCAAGGCATTGGGCGGTTCGGGAACCCGCCCGCACTGCACCTGGGCCATGCGCGCCCTCTCGAGATCGACGGGATCTACCGACCGGGTGACGGCGAGGTAGTCGTGGATCACCTGCCCGTGACGGCCCTCCTCGGCCGTCCAGCGCCGCACCCAATGGCCCCAAGCACCGTCGCGGCCGAACATGCGCTCGACGTCCCGGAAGTAGTAGGGCAGGTTGTCCTCGGTCAGGACGTTGACAAAAAGCGCGCTACGGGCCTCAGCGCTCAGTCCGGCCTCCTCGGGGTCCCATTCGTAGTCGGCAGGGAAGTCCTCGCCCCTGCTCCAGGGCACGAGAGCGTGGGGATGCCACTCCTTGGTCTGCCGCAGGTGCCGCTCGTAGAGCCGCTCGACGCTGGGCTCGAGTTCGGCCAGCAGTCTCTGATCGGAGTCAACGGGCATGAGGCAGGCTAACGCACCAGTTCCCGGCGCGTCGCGAGACGACGGGCGGTGCTTTCCCGCTCTTGTTCGCTGCGCTCACGGGCCGCTCGGGCCACGGCCTCGCCCGTATGGAGCGGATTCGCTCCGACCCCGCTCGGCCTCTACACGTTGAACTTGAACTCCATCACGTCACCGTCGGCCACCCGGTAGTCCTTGCCCTCCGACCGCACCAGACCCTGATCGCGGGCCGCTACCCAGGAACCGGCCTCCAGCAGCCGGTCCCAGCGGATGGTTTCCGCCCGGATGAAGCCGCGCTGCATGTCGGAGTGGACCGCACCGGCGCATTCAACGGCCGACGCTCCGGCCCGAAAGGTCCAGGCCCGGCTCTCGTTGGGGGCCGTGGTGAGGAAGGTCCGGAGTCCGAGTAGGTGATAGGCGGCGGTCAGGAACCGGTCCAGAGCGCCGCGGCCGAGGCCCAGAGCGGACAGCATCTCGGGTCGCTCCGGCTCGTCGAGCTGAGCGGCCTCAGCCTCTAGCTGCACGCAGAGCGCCATGACCTCGGCCTCGCCCAACTCGGCCCGCACCGGTTCGGCCAAGTCCTCCGCGGCTTCGATCTGGTCCTCTCCGATGTTCACCACGGCCAGCACCGGCTTGTTGGTGATCAGGAAGAACGGGCGAAGGCCGGACCTGGTGTCGCCGTCGAAGCCGGCCCGGTAAAGCGGTACTCCGTCTTCGAGAACCCCCATCGCCCGCGCCAGCAAGTCGCGTCCGGCCCGCAGCGAGGAATCAGCCTTGGCGGCCCGGGCAAGCTTGTCGAGTTGGCGGGTGGCGCTGTCGAGATCGGCCAGGGCCAACTCTGTCTCGAGCACTCGGAGGCTGTTGAGCGGGTCGTCATCGCCGGCGATGTCGGGGTCGGCAAAGGCACGCAGCACATAGACGATCGCGTCGGTGTCGCGAATGTGCCCCAGGAAGGCGTTGCCCAGTCCCTCGCCCCGGTTCGAGCCCGACACCAGGCCGCCGATGTCGGTGAACTGCACGGATGCGTGAATGGTGCGACGGCTGTCGCTCATTTCCGTCAACTGGAGCAGGCGCTCGTCAGGAACCTTGGCCACACCCACGTTGGCCGACTTCGTGGAGAAGGCGTGCCGGGCCGCGACCGCGTCGCCGCCGGCCAGAGCATTGTGCAGCGATGTCTTGCCCGAATTGGGCAGCCCAACGAATCCGAATCGCTCCATTTCGGGCTCCGTGTCCTGCCGGCCGCATCGGCCGGCCGCCCAAGTCGCTTAGCTGTTGCGGCCCGCGTTGGGCTTGCGTCCGTGGTTCGCCTTCGATCGGCGAGCCTTGGCTCGGCGCTTGCTAGTGCGCTTGGACATGGCAAGACAGGCTACCGCCGGACCTCGACGAATTGGCAGCTGTGAGCGCCCAAACAGGAACCCACCGCTGCCAATTCGCGTGGGCAGGTGGCAGCGATGCGAAGATGGGAGCGTGATCCTTGTCTATGACGGGCAATGCGGATTCTGCGTTCGAACGGCCCGCTGGATTGCGGCCCGCCTGCCCGCCGATGCCCGGGTGGAACCGTGGCAGGCGCTCAACCTGGAGAAGTTGGGCCTGTCCGAGCAGGAGGCCCGGGCCGCGGTTTGGTGGATCGAGGGCCACGGCACCAGCACCCGGCGAGCCCGGGGGGCCGAGGCCATCGGCCGGTCCCTCCTCTCGGCCGGCAGGGTCTGGAAGCCGGCGGGACTGCTGATCAGCCGCCCGCCCCTGCTCTGGTTGGCCAGACCCATCTACGCCTTGGTCGCAGCCAACCGGCACCGACTGGGGGGCCGAGGCACCGCTTCGTCGTAACCGCCAGCACCGGCAACACCCAGCCCGGCCGCGGTGCAGCGACCCGGAGCATGCGCGGCAAGCCATGAGTCCCGGTCCACGAGTAGCGTCGGAGACGTGCAGCCCTCAGCGGCCCTTGCGCTCGCCGTGCACTACCTGGACCGCGAGCTTGCGCCCGCACCCAAGGTGCGAGCGTTCCAGAGAGCGCTCATGGTCGTCGACACCCTCGGCGAGGCCGAGCTGGCCCAGCGGGCCGCAGCCGGCACGCTCACCGAGGTCGACGGTCTCGGCCCCAGCACGGCGCGGGTGATAGCCGAAGCCCTTGCGGGCGTAGAAGACGGGTACCTCGCCGAACTGGAGCAGCGCAGCCGGGTGCCCATCGGCGCGGGCGGCCCGGTGATCGAGCGCCTGCGGGGCGACTGCCACTGCCACACCACCTGGTCGGACGGCGGGGCCTCACTGCTGGCTATGGCCACCACCGCGGCCGCACTCGGTCACGAGTGGGTAGCCATCACCGACCACTCGGCCCGCCTCACCGTCGCCCACGGCCTCAACGAGGACCGCTTGCGACGCCAGATGGACGAGATCGCCGAGCTCAACGTCGAGATGGCGCCATTCAGGATCCTGACCGGGATGGAAGTGGACATCCTCGCCGACGGATCGCTGGACCTGTCCGACGAGCTGCTCGCGGAGTTGGACGTGGTCGTCGCCTCGGTCCACTCGAAGCTGAGAATGCCCTCGGAGGAGATGACGCCGCGGATGGTGGCCGCGGTGGCCAACCCCCACACCGACATCCTCGGCCACTGCACGAACCGCAAGCTCGTCGGGGGCGGACGCCCCCAGTCGTCGTTCGACGCCGACATCGTGTTCGCGGCCTGCGCCCAGTTCGACAAGGCCGTCGAAATCAACTGTCGGCCCGAGCGTCAGGACCCGCCCGAGGAATTGCTGCGGCTGGCGGTGGAATGGGGCTGCAAGGTGACGGTCGACACCGACGCCCACGCAACCGGGCAGCTCGAGTGGCAGGCCTACGGAGCCGACAAGGCGGTGCGCTGCGACGTGCCCATCGACGACATCGTCAACACGTGGCCGGTTGAGGCCTTCCTGGAGTGGACCGCGAATCACTCTCTTCGCTCGCGGAACTGAGCGTCGGTCCATTAGCATTCGCGGCCTACACCGCTCCTTAGACCCTGGAGGAATGTCAATGACTAAGCGCTTGCTTGCGCTGACCGCGATCCTGTTGTCGCTCGCCCTGCTCGCGGCCGGGTGCGGCGACGATGAAGTCTCGGTAAGCGTCAGCACATCTGACGACGCGGCACCCGCCGAGCCCGCGGCTGAGCCCGAAGAGGAAATGGCCGAACCCGAAGAGGAGATGGCCGAACCCGAAGAGGAAATGGCCGAACCCGAAGAGGAAATGGCCGAACCCGAAGAAGAGATGGCCGAACCCGAGATGACCGACGTATCCGTCGGCCTGGTGTTCGACATCGGCGGCCGGGGCGACCAGTCCTTCAATGACTCGGCGGCCGCAGGCATCGAGCGGGCCGCGGCAGAATTGGGCATCACCTTCACCGAGGCGTCGCCCGAGCCTGACGGCTCGAACCGGGGTGAGCTGCTACAGCTGGCCGCCAGCGAGCACGACATCGTCATCGGCGTCGGGTTCCTCTTCGAGGGCGACGCCGCCGCGGTCGGTGCCGAGAACCCCGACACTATGTTCGGAGTGGTCGACTCAGCCATGATCAACTGGGGTGCCGATCCCCCGGCCCCCTACGGCGACAACATCGCCGGCCTGGTCTTCGCCGAGCATGAGGGCTCCTTCCTGGTCGGCGCGGCCGCCGCGCTCAAGAGCGAGACGGGCACCATCGGCTTCATCGGCGGTGTGGCCAACGTCGGCGGCCTGATCGAGCGCTTCGAGGCCGGCTTCAATGCCGGTGCCCGGGCCGTGAACCCCGACATCGAGATCATCGGCGACTACATCACCGAGGCACCCGACTTCGACGGCTTCAACGCCCCGGACCGGGCCAAGGAGATCGCACTGGCCATGTACGAGAGCGGCGCCGACATCGTGTACCACGCGGCCGGCGGCTCCGGTGCGGGCCTGTTCCAGGCCGCCCTGGAGCAGAGCGATGCCACCGGGTCCAAGGTGTGGGCCATCGGCGTCGACTCCGACCAGTACCACACGGCCGACGCCGGTGTGCGGGACTACATCCTGACATCGATGCTCAAGCGGGTGGACGTGTCGATCTTCGAGATGATCAGGTCCGTCCTCGACGGCACCATGCAGCCTGGTCCCACCGCCTACGACCTATCGGTCGACGGCGTGGGCTACAGCACCTCGGGTGGCTTCGTGGACGACATCGCCGACCAGCTCGAAGCCCTCAAGGCACAGATCGTGTCGGGCGAGATCACGGTTCCGACCGAGCCCTAGACGCAGACGCTCGAAGCGCTTGACGCGCTTCGGCGATCGACATTCAAGTAAAGGCGACCGGGTCGGGCTAACGTCCGGCCCGGTCGTCGTTCTGCCGTCGTTCTAGGGAGGCTGTGTGGCGCTGGCCATTGAGCTGACAGGGATCACCAAGCGGTTCCCCGGCGTCGTGGCCAACGACGACATCAACCTGGAGGTGGCCGAGGGCGAGATCCACGCCATCTGCGGAGAGAACGGGGCCGGCAAGTCGACCCTGATGAAGATCCTCTACGGGATGCAGCCGCCCGACTCTGGAACGATCAGGATCGGTGGCGAGGTCGTAGAGCTGCACTCGCCTGCCCAGGCCATCGATCTGGGCATCGGGATGGTCCACCAGCACTTCATGCTGGCCGACCAGCTCACCGTGCTCGAGAACGTGATCCTGGGCGCCGAGCCGATGCGGTCGCTGGGCCGGATCGACTTCCAGACGGGACGCGAGCACCTCGACGAGGTGGGCCGAGCCTACGGGCTCGACATCAACGCCCACGACCTGGTGGAGACCCTGGAGGTCGGCGAACGGCAACGGGTGGAGATCATCAAGGTCCTCTACCGGGGAGCCAAGATCCTCATCCTGGACGAGCCGACCGCAGTGCTTGTCCCCCAGGAGGTCGACGAACTGTTCCGCAACATCCGGGAACTCAAGGCCGGCGGCGCCACCATCCTGTTCATCGACCACAAGCTCGACGAGGTCCTCGAGATCGCGGACACCATCACCGTGCTGCGCCAAGGCCGGACCGTGGGCACGGTGAAGCCCGAGGATGTGACCGCCCACGACCTCGCTGAGATGATGATCGGCTCGGAGCTGCCGGTCCCCGACGCGGGCGCCTCCACCGTGACCGAGGAGGTCGCCCTCGCCATCGACGGCCTGCGGGTCATCGGAGAGGGCGACCGGGCGGTAGTCGACGGCGTGAGCCTGAGCGTCCACCGGGGCGAGATCGTCGGCATTGCCGGGGTGGAGGGCAACGGGCAGGCCGAGCTGGTGAACGCCATCATCGGCCTGGACGACCCCGACGAGGGAACCATCACCCTGCTCGGGCGCGAGATCACCCATCTCTCGGTGCGCGGCCGGCGCGAGATGGGCCTGGGCTACGTACCCCAGGACCGCCACCGGGACGGCCTGCTGCTGGGCTTCACCCTCTGGGAGAACTCCGCTCTCGGCCACCAGACAGAGACGCCGTATTCGCGTGGCCCGTGGCTGAGCCGCACCGGCATGAAGGACCGGGCGAGCCGGATCAAGGCCGACTTCGACGTCCGCACCCCCAACATCGAGGTATCGGCCCACGCGCTGTCGGGCGGCAACCAGCAGAAGCTGATCGTGGGCCGCGAGATGGTGGCCGGACCGGCCGTGCTCATCGCCAACCACCCCACCCGCGGCATCGACGTCGGGGCCCAGGCCGCCGTATGGGACGACATCCGCGAGGCTCGGGCCCAGGGACTGGCGACCCTGCTCGTGTCCGCCGACCTGGAAGAGCTCATCGGGCTCTCCGACACCATCGTGGTAATGCTGCGAGGCCGTCTGGTGGCCAGTTTGGACCCCAATGAGATCACCCCACGAGACCTGGGCGCCTACATGACCGGCGCCGCTCTGGAGACTGACGTCGCATGACCGGGCGGCTGGCCCACAGGCTGATGCTGGCTTCGGCCGCACCGGTGGCGGCGGTCGTGATAGCGGTCGTGCTCTCCTCCATCGTGCTGCTGATATCGGGCAGCAACCCCTTGGCGGCCTACGCGGACATGGTCGAGCACGCCAGCAAGCTCGAGACGCAGGTCGACATCCTCAACCGGGCCACCCCCCTGTACCTGTCCGGGGTGGCCGCGGCCATCGGCTTCCGGATGAACCTGTTCAACATCGGCGTGGAGGGCCAGTACTTGCTGGCCTTCATCGTCTCGGCCCACGTCGGCGCCCAGGTCGAGCTGCCAGCGGTGCTCCACATCGCCTTCATCCTGGTGGTGGCCATGGCTGTCGGCGGGGCGTTCTCGGGCGCGGCCGGCGTACTGAAGGTGACGCGCGGGGTCAACGAGGTGATCTCCACCATCATGCTGAACGCAGTGGTCATCTCGGGTCTGGCCGCCTGGTGGATCGTGGAATGGCAGGCGGGCGGCGAGATATCGGCAACCGGGGGACGGGTCGGCACCGAGCCGATCGCCGAGAGCGGCCTGCTGCCCAACATCAACTCCTGGCTTGAGGTATTCACCCGGGAGATCGGGCTGGGCAAGAAGCTCACCGGCATGCTGGTCGTCGCGGTGGCGGTGGGAGTCGTCTACCACGTGATCCTGAACCGGACGGTCTTCGGCTTCGACCTCCGCTCCAGCGGCGCCAACCCGACCGCCTCCCACGTGGGGGGAGTGTCGCCCAAGCGCATGGTGGTCATCGCCATGACCCTGTCGGGCGCGGTGGCCGGACTGGTCGGCATGACCGAACTGATGAACACCGGCTACTACCCGTCCAACCCGATCAGCCTGCTCGGCTTCACCGGCATCGCGGTGGCCCTGCTCGGCCGCAACCATCCGGCGGGAGTGGGCGTGGCCGCGCTGGTCTTCGCGTTCCTCGACGTCTCGTCGGGGATCCTGCAGATCTCGGGGGCCGCGTCCCGTGAGATCGTCGAGATCATGAAGGGCGTCATCATCCTGACCGCGGTCATCGCCTACGAGGTCGTGCGACGCATGCGCGAGCGCGAGGAGGCCGCCGCCGCGGCCGCCGCCATGGCCTCAAGCCCGGCAGCCGCATCATGACCGCGTGGTTGGGGCGGCTGCCGGTGTGGGCCCGGTGGATGCTCTACGCGGCCGTCGGGGTCCTGGTTCTGACGGTGGTGCAGGGCTTCGACGACACCGAGCGGCTCACTGCGGTGACCTCGTCGCAGGCCATGCTGCGCTGGGCGGTGCCCATCATGCTCGCCGGCCTGGGCGGCCTGTTCTCGGAGCGGGCCGGCATCGTGAACATCGGGTTGGAGGGGATGCTGATCCTGGGAACCTGGTTCGGCGCCTGGGGGGCCATCAACTACGGCGGCTGGGCCGGCCTGCTCATCGGCATGATCGGCGGCGCCCTCGGGGGGCTGGTCCACGCCATCGCCACCGTGTCGTTCGGCGTGGACCACATCATCTCGGGTGTGGCCATCAACGTGACCGCCCCGGGACTGGCCCGGTTCCTGTCGTCGGAGATCCTCACCAACCACGAGGGCGGCTCGATCACCCAGTCGCCCCGGACCCCGGGGGTGGGCAGGTTCACGTTCCCGTTCCTGGCCGGAGGCGACCTGTTCGGCTGGAAGACGCCCGACGTCGGTGGATGGTTCACCAACAAGGACTGGTTCTTCGTGTCGGACTTCACCGGGCTGGCCCGGGGGCTGGTGGCCCATGTCTCGCTGGCCACCATGATCGCCTTCGCCCTGGTCCCGTTGAGCGCCTGGCTGATCTGGCGGACCCGGTTCGGGCTGAGGCTGCGCATCTGCGGCGAGCACCCGGTGGGCGGCGAGACCCAGGGCATCAACATCTACCTCTACAAGTACTCCGGAGTGGTGATCAGCGGAGCGCTGGCCGGGCTGGGCGGGGCCTTCATCGCCAGCCCGGAGCTGTCGGGCATCTACCTCGAGGGCCAAACCAACGGGCGGGGGTTCATCGGTCTGGCCGCGCTGATATTCGGCAACTGGCGCCCCGGCGGGATCATGGCCGGCGCCCTGCTGTTCGGCTACCCGTTCGGGGTGGGCCTGCGGGACCTGGACGGCTCGGCGTCCCACGCGCTCCTGCTGGTCAACACCATCGCGCTGGCCGCGGTGCTGGCATGGGCTCTGAGCCGGCACCGGCGCATCGACGCCGCCATCGCAGCCGGGCTCGGGCTGGGCGCGGCGGTGTGGTACTTCCTTTCGACGACGGTGCCCGACTGGTGGATCTCGATCCTGCCGTTCGTGATCGTGCTGGTTGTGCTGGTGTTCTTCTCGCAGAGGCTGCGGATGCCCAGAGCCGATGGCCTGCCCTACCGGCGCGGCGAAGCGTAGAAGACTGAGCGGAATGCTCGACGAACGACAGCTCCGGGACTGGGAGCGCGACGGCTTCCTGGTGCTGCCCGACTTCGTCCCCCGCCAGCGCTGCGAAGCGCTCAAGGCCCATGTGGAGGCGATGCTGGCCGATATCGACCCGGAGAGCGACGGCGGCCTCACCGTGTTCTCCACCACCGAGCAGAGCCACGCGCAAGACGAATGGTTCCTCGGCTCGGGCGACACCGTCCGCTGGTTCTTCGAGGACGGTGCCATCTCGGGTGGGCGCCTCACAAGGCCGATGCCGCTGGCGGTCAACAAGATCGGCCACGCCATGCACGACCTCGATCCCGCTTTCGACTCCTTCTCCCGCACCCCGGAGTTGGCAGCGGTGGCGGCCGATCTAGGGTTCGCCGACCCCCGCCTGCTGCAGTCGATGTACATCTTCAAGCAGCCCGGCATCGGCGGCGAGGTGGTCTGCCACTGCGATCACTCTTTCCTGTGGACCGAGCCCCAGAGCGTGGTCGGGCTGTGGTTCGCCATCGAGGACGCCACCCTGGCCAACGGCTGCATGTGGGCGGTACCGGGAGGACACCGGATCCCGGCGAAGACCCGCTTCCGCCTCATCGACCCGGCCGACCGCAGCCGCGGCACCGTCACCGACGTCCTTGACGACACCCCGTATCCAGTGGACGACCTGGTGCCGCTGGAGGCTGCCGCAGGAACGCTGATCGCACTGCACGGCACCCTGCCGCACTGGAGCGCGGCCAACACCTCGGATCGCAGCCGGCACGCCTACACCATGCACCTGATCGACGGCACTGCCGACTACCTGGCCGACAACTGGCTGCAGCGCGGCCCCGGCTTCCCCCTGCGCGGCTTCAACTGAGGCCGCGGGTCCTCCTCTACGGCAGGACGGTACGTCTGGGCGGGCCGCCACGCCCCCGGACCCACAGCAGGTAGAGCGCTGAGGCCACGATGAGCACGAGGCTCATCCAGATGTTGACCCGCACGCCCAACAGCAGGCTGGCAGGATCTATGCGCACCGCCTCGATCCACAAGCGGCCCAGTCCGTAACCCAAGGTGTACACCGCCAGCAGCGAGCCGGGGCGGCTCACTCGGCGCGGGTCGGTTACCAGCGCCGGGACGGCGCGGCGCACCCGGCGGCGGTCGATGATCACCAGCAGCCCACACAGCAGGAGGTTCCACACCGCCTCGTACAGGAACGTCGGATGGAAGGTCGCCACATCCAGGTACTGGGCCGGACGGTGCGCCGCATCGATCTCCAGTCCCCACGGCAGGTCGGTAGGCGAGCCGAACAGCTCCTGGTTGAACCAGTTTCCGAGGCGGCCGATGGCCTGAGCCAGCGGGAGGCCCGGGACCACTGCCGCGATCACCTCGCCCTGGTTCATGTGCTGGCGCCGGGCCATCCACACACCGACCAGGATCCCAGCCGCCATCCCGCCCGGTATTCCCAAGCCTCCGTTCCAGATGGCGAAGACCTCCAGCCAGCCAGCGGACTGGAACTTCTTCCAGTCGGTGATCACGTGATAGAGGCGGGCGCCGATCAGGCCGGCGGGTACCGCCCACAGCGCAATCCGGCTGATCTGGTCGGGATCGCCTCCCCGGGCCTCCCAGCGACGCCTGGACAGCCACACGGCGGCTACCACGCCCAGCGCGATCATCACGCCGTAGGCGCGCAGGTCCAGCGGGCCCAGGCTCAAGCCATTTCTGGGCGGGCTCGGGATCGACGCGATTGCGCTGGCCGCTACGGCACCCATGAAGCTTGCGACCTCTTGCTCACCCGGCCAGGATGCGCTGCCGGGCGGCAGCGAGATCGTCGGCGGGCTCGACTACCGCCGCGATCAGCCCGGGCACTGCAGAGAGCCGGTTGGCGGCGAAGAACCGGGCCAGGACGGCGCGGTCGGCGGCTGCGTCGGGATCGCCCAGCCGCGTTGCCGCCAGCGCGCCGTCGGCCAGCGCCGCCGCACCGGTGGTTACCGCCAGCATCCTCAGGAAGGCGTCGGCGCCCGCCAGCCGCGTCACGGGCCCGGTGTTGAGCAGGAACTCGGTGGCTGTACCGGTCGCCTCGACGGCGGCCTCGAGGTGCTGCTGCACCGGCGCCAGGTCACCGCACCCGTCGAGCGCCTCCGCGGTGGTATGGACCTGCGCCAGGTGGTCGCGCACCACGCCACCGTCTCGCATCGACAGCTTGCGTCCGACCAGGTCGGCGGCCTGGATGCCGTTGGTTCCCTCGTAGATCGGGGCGATTCGGGCGTCGCGATAATGCTGGGCCGAGCCGGTCTCCTCGATGAAGCCCATACCGCCGTGCACCTGGAGACCCACGCTGACCAGTTCGCAGCCCACGTCAGTGGCCCACGCCTTGCTCAGCGGCGTCAGCAGCGCGGCCTGCTCGTCGGCGGACTGGCGCTGCGAAGCATCGGATTCGTGCGAGGCGCGGTCGATCGCCTCGGCGTTGCGATAGGCGAGGCCCCGCATCGCGCTGATGCTGGAGCGCATGTCCAGCAGCATGCGGCGCACGTCGGGATGGTCGATGATCGCCGAGGACTCTCCCGCCGGCGCGCCCGGCGCCCGGCCCTGGCGGCGCTCATGGGCATGGGCGAGAGCCTGCTGGTAGGACCGCTCCGCGATGGCCACCCCCTCCAGGCCCACGCTCAGGCGGGCGTGGTTCATCATCGTGAACATGGCCCGCATGCCGCCGTTCTCCTCGCCTACCAGGAAGCCCAGCGCGCCCTCGCCGTCGCCGTAGGACATGACGCAGGTGGGGCTGGCATGGATGCCGAGCTTGTGCTCGATCGAGACGCAGAGCAGGTCGTTGCGGGCACCGGGCGACCCGCCGGCCGCGGGCAGGTGCTTGGGCACCAGGAAGCAGCTGATGCCCCTCGTGCCGGGCGGCGCGCCGGGGGTGCGGGCCAGCACCAGGTGCACGATGTTGTCGGCCAGGTCGTGCTCGCCGTAGGTGATGAAGATCTTCGTGCCGTGCAGACGGTACGAGCCGTCGGGCTGCGGCAGGGCCCGGGCCGCGACCGCGCCCAGGTCCGAGCCGGCCTGCGGCTCGGTCAGGTTCATGGTGCCGGTCCAGTCCCCCGAGGCCATCCGCGGCAGGTACAGCGCCTTCTGCTCGTCGGTGCCGTGCGCGCTCAACATGTTGATGGCGCCCTGGGTCAGCAGCGGGCACAGCGACCAGGACATGCAGGCCGAGGTGAACATCTCCTCCACCGCCAGCCCGACGAGGTGGGGGAAGCCGCCACCGCCGTACTCGGGATCGATCGACAGCGCGCCCCAGCCGGCCTCCACATAGGAGCGGTAGGCCTCCCGGAAGCCGGTGGGCGTCGCCACCGAGCCGTCGTCGAGGCGGCGGGCGCCTTCGGTGTCGCCGACCCGGTTGAGCGGTGCGATCACCTCCTCGGCGAACCGGGCCGCCACCGCGAGGACCTGGTCTACCACGTCGGCCTCAACGTGCTCGAAGGCCTCCAGTTCGGCCAGGCCGTCAAGGTCGGCGACATGGCGCAGGTTGAAGGAGATCTCGTCGAGGTCGACCCGGAAGTCACTCACGGCAGCGAGAGTATCCCTACGCGGCGGACTCTGTTGGCTTGTTCAATCCGCGGCGGTCGTTGATCACGCTGTTGATCTCGGCACCGACGAGCAAGCCCATGGCCAGCAGGTAGAGCCAGACCAGCAGGATCAGCGCCCCCCCGAGCAATCCGAACACAGCGTTCACGCCGCTGGAAGCGGCATCGAGGTAGATCCGGAAGCCCAGCGACACCGCCAACCACCAAACGGTGCTGACCACAGCCCCGGGCAGGTCGGTGCGCCACGGGGTGCGACGGCGGGGCGCGAAGTGGTAGAGGGAGGCCGCCCAGCAGACCACCACCACGAACACGACCGGCCAGCGGAACCAGTCCCACGCGGTGGTGAACGCGCTGCCGGCCCCCAGACGATCGGCGATCTCCTCGCCGCCGCCGAACAGGGGGCCGACGACGACCATGGCAGCCACCAGGGCCGACACCAGCACAGTGAAGAGGGTCAGCACGAAACCCATGATCCGGGTGGAGACCCAGTTACGGCGGTGCTCGTGGCCGTAGGTGACGTCCAGGGCGCCGACCACGGCAGTGAAGCCTCGCGACGAGGCGTACGCGGTGAGCACGACACCGGCGGTTATCAGCCCCGCGTTGGGGCGGTCGAACAATTCCTTGACGGTCGCCCGCAGCGTGTTGTCGCTGCCGAACGTCTCGACCACCCGGTCCAGGAGCCATTGCTCGGTGTCGGCGGCCGCGCCCGCCCCGATCACGACGTCGAGCGAGCCCAGAGCGGCTGCGAACACGAGCACCGCCGGGAACAGCCCGAGCAGTCCGAAGAAGGCGATCTCGGCCGACAGACCGCCTACCCGGGCCCGGGACCACTCGCGGCGAAGGTCCTCGACGAACCGAAGTGCCTCACGCCAGAGCGTGTGAACGGAGGAATGCGGGAGGCGCGCCATGCCTGACCGATACTACGGTCCACAGACAATGGACCCCCATGACATTGCCCACCCTCACGGCGCGGCCCACCCCCACGACGCCACCGCCATCGCCAACGAGTTGTACCGCTACGCGGAACTCATCGACGCGGGTCGGTTCACGGAGTTGGGCGAGCTCATGGAGCACTGCACCTTCAGCTACGGCACCCAGGGCGATCCGGGACCCTCGGGCGCGGCCGCCATTGCGGCGAGCTACCGGGACATGGTGGTCACCTACGACGACGGCACCCCCCCGTACCCGCCATCTGACCACCAACCCGATCATCGATGTCGACGGTGAGGCGGCCACGGTGCGCTCCACCTACGCCGTGATGCAGCAGGCTCCGGGCTCGGCGATGCAGACCATCATCAGCGGTCGCTACCACGACACCCTGAAGCGCATCGACGGACGGTGGCGCTTCACCGAGCGCCGCTTCCTGGTCGACCTCGTGGGCGACCTGAGCCGTCACCTACGATTCGAGCTGTTGCCGCAGGAGCAACAACCCGAGAGCGAGGAGAGCCAGCCATGAGCCGATGGAGTCGAGCCGAGATCGAGGAGGCGTTCGTCCGCTTCCAGGAAGCGGCATTGCGGGCCGGCACCACCGGGGACTGGCGCGAGTGGGCCAACCTCTTCACCGAGGACGCCACCTACATCGAGCACCACTTCGGCACCATGGGCGGCCGGGAGGCCATCTACAACTGGATCCAGTCCACCATGAGCCAATGGCCCAACAACGAGATGATCCACTTCCCCATCGAGTGGTACATCATCGACGAGGAGCGGGGCTGGCTGGTGTGCCAGGTGTGGAACCGGATGGCCGACCCCGGCGACGGGTCACTGCACCAGGAGTACAACTTCACCCTGCTCAAGTACGCGGGCAACGGCCTGTGGAGCTACGAGGAGGACGTCTACAACCCGGCCCGCTTCGGGGAGATGGTCAAGAACTACCTGCGCCACAAGAAGACCCTCGCCGCCGAGGCCGACGACAGCTGAGGCAGGCTGCGATCAGCTGCAGCCGCTGGTAGCGCCGCAGTCGGCGCACACGTAGCACGAGCCGGCCCGGCGCATGGGAACGCCGCAGGTCATGCAGAACGGCGCATCCAGCGGACCCGAACGATCCAACGCGGGTCTCCCGCTCATGTTCACTGCGCTCACGGGCCGCTCGGGCCCCGGTGGCTCAGTCGGCGCCGCGGCCGCCGAGAAGTCGAGCTGGGCCATCAGCTGCGAGGGCGACGGTATCGAGGGCGGATCAGGCGGCAGGTCGTGCCCCTGCTCGGTCTCGGTGACCTGCTCCTCGACGCCCGGCAGCGTCGGCTGGGTTCGCTCGCCCGTGGTGAAGACGCCGAGCGCGGCTCGCTCGTCGGGCGTCAGGTACATCACGGCCAGCTTGCGGAACAGGTAGTCCATGAGGCTGGTAGCGATCCGGATGTCGGGATCGTCGGTGATGCCGGCCGGCTCGAACCGGACGCCCACGAACGTCTCCACGAAAGCCGCCAGCGGAACGCCGTACTGCAGGCCGTGGCTCAGCGAGATGGCGAACGCGTCCATGATCCCGGCCAGGGTGGAGCCCTGCTTGGAGACCTTCACGAAGATCTCGCCGGGACGGCCGTCGGGGTACTCCCCCACCGTGACGAACCCCTTGCAGTCGGCCACACGGAACTCGAAGGTGCGCGACCGGCGCGATCTCGGCAGCCGCCGGCGTACCGGCTCGGGCACTGACCCGGCCGGCGGAGCCACGCCGGGGTCCGGGCCCGACGCCGCCGCGGCGGCGTCGGTGGACCGCTGGGCTTCGCCGAGGGTGAGCGGCTGGGCCACCTTGGAGCTGTCGCGGTAGATGGCCACCGACTTCAGGCCGAGCCGCCAGGCATCGATGAACAACTGCTCGACATCGCCGGCGGTCGACGACGCGGGCATATTCACGGTCTTCGAGATGGCACCGGACAGGAACGGCTGCACCGCGGCCATCATCTTGACGTGCCCCGAGGCGCTGATGGCGTTGTCGCCCAGCGAACAGGCGAACACGTCCCGGTGCTCGGGCTTGAGCGACGAGCCCTCCACAGTGTGGTGCGCGGCGACGTGGTCCCCGATCTGATCGGCCTGCTCGGTGTCGTAGCCGAGCCGCCGCAATGCCCTGGGGATCGTCGTGTTGACGATCTCCATGGTCCCGCCCCCGACCAGGCGCTTGGACTTGACCAGCCCCAGGTCGGGCTCGATTCCGGTGGTGTCGCAGTCCATGAGCAGCCCGATCGTGCCGGTGGGCGCCAGCACCGTGGCCTGGCTGTTGCGCACGCCGTGGCGGTCGGCCCGCTCGCAGGCTTCGTCCCACGCCAGTTGCGCGGCCTCGAGCAGGTCGGCGGGCACGAACTCCTCAGCTATGGAGGCGGTCGCGCTCCGGTGCTGGTCGAGCACGCGCAGCATGTGCTCGCGATTGTCGTGGAAGCCGGCGAAGGGTCCCAAGCGCTCGGCCAGTCGGGTGGAGGTGAGATAGGCCTCGCCGGTCATCAGCGCGGTGATGGCCGCGGCCACGGCCCGGCCCTCGTCGGAGTCGTAGGGAAGGCCCAGCGCCATGAGCAACGCGCCCAGGTTGGCGTAGCCCAGGCCGATCTGGCGGAAGGCCCTGGTGGTGTCGGCGATTGCCGGCGTCGGATAGTCGGCGTGACCGACGAGGATCTCCTGGGCCGCGAACACCACCTGCACCGCCCGTCTGAACCCGGCGACGTCGAAGGTCCCCTCGACGTCGAGGAAGCTCAGCAGGTTGATCGAGGCCAGGTTGCAGGCGCTGTTGTCGAGGTGGACGTACTCCGAGCAGGGGTTGCTGGCCGTGATGGGGCCGGTGGACGCGGCGGTGTGCCAGCGGTTGATGGTGGTCGCGAACTGCACGCCAGGGTCGGCGCACTGCCAGGCGGCCTCGGCCATCTCGCTCAGGATCGAGCGGGCCGGCACTCGCTTGAGCACCGAGCCGTCGGTGCGGGCGGTGAGATCCCAGTCGCCGCCCTCGAGCGCGGCCTGCATGAACTCGTCGGTGACCCGGACCGAGTTGTTGGCGTTCTGGTACTGCACGGAGTCCGAGTCGGCGCCGTCGACACTCATGTCGAAGCCGGCCGCGGCCAGCGCACGCGACTTGCGCTCCTCGCGGGCCTTGCACCAGATGAAGTCCTCGATGTCGGGATGGTCGGCGTCGAGCACCACCATCTTGGCGGCCCGCCGCGTCTTGCCTCCCGACTTGATGGTGCCGGCCGACGCGTCGGCGCCCCGCATGAAGCTCACCGGTCCCGACGCGGTGCCCCCGCCGCTGAGGGCCTCGGAGCTGGCCCGGATGCGCGACAGGTTCACCCCGGCGCCGGAGCCCCCCTTGAAAATCCGGCCCTCCTCGGCGTACCACTCCAGGATCGACTCCATGGTGTCGTCGACAGACAGGATGAAGCACGCCGATGCCTGCTGGGGCACCCCGACCACCCCGATGTTGAACCACACCGGCGAGTTGAAGGCGGCCCTCTGGGTGTACAGCAAGTGTGAGAGCTCGGCACGGAACAGCGAAACCTCGGACTCGTCGGCGAAGTAGCCGTCGCCGTCCCCCCAGCGTGTGATCGTGCCGACGATGCGGTCCACCACCTGCCTCAGCGACCATTCCCGGGAGGGGGTGCCCAGCGCGCCGCGGAAGTACTTCTGGGCCAGGATGTTGGTGGCGTTCTGCGACCAGGCGGCCGGCACCTCCACGCCCCGCTGCTCGAATGCGACCGACCCGTCGCTGTGGTCGAGCAGGCGCGCGTCGCGCAGCTCCCAGTCGACGATGTTCGCTGGGTCGTCCGCCGCGTCCGGTTGAAGGTCGGTGCCGGCGAGAAGGCTGTTCTGCTCGGAGGCCAGAGTCATCGTGTTACCCCCTTGAAATTCTACCGGGCGCGCCGGGAGCGACCCCTCGGCACAATAGAACTCGCGCTTGTTGAACCGCCTCGGGATTGCTTCGGGATTTCGCGGGTCTGCTTCGGGATTATCTGTGTACTGGCGCGGGCAACCTGTAGACAACTGCGGGGCCTATCCAGAGAATTGCCCAGCGCCTGTTGAGAACCGCTCGCCGGTGCTCGACGGGCTCGGGACGGTACCTTCTGGTCGTGCGGAGACTCCTGCCAGGCCCGGTAGCCGACATCGACCCGATGGAGCTCTACCCGGCGCTGCCCCGCCCCAAGCCGGCGGGACGGCCGTGGCTGATGCTCAACATGATCTCCTCCGCCGATGGAGCCATCGCGGTCGACGGCGCCAGCGAGGCACTCGGCAACCCGGCCGACGAGGCCGTGTTCTCGGCCGTGCGGGCCTGTGCCGACTGGATCGTGGCCGCGGCCGGCACGGTGCGGGCCGAGCGATACAGCCTGCCCCGGCCCCGAGCGGAGTCGCGCCGAGCGCGGCGCGCCGCGGGACGCTCCGACCGGCCCCGGCTGGCCGTTGTCAGCGCGAGCCTGGACCTCGACCTGGACCTGCCGCTGTTCGCCGATCAGCGCCCCGGCGACGAACTGCCGGTGATCCTCACCGGCAGCGACGCCGCGGCCGAGGCAGCAGACCGGCTCAAGCCTGTTGCCGAGGTCGTGCGACTGGCCTCGGCGTGGCCCCAGCCGGCGGAGATTCTCGCCGAGCTCGACCGCCGCGGCGCCGCAGTCGTGCTGTCGGAGGGCGGCCCGTCCTTCAACGCCCAGCTCGCAGACGCCGGGGTGATCGACGAGCTGTGCCTGTCGATCGCGCCGCTGGTGGCGGGCGGAGACAGCCCCCGGATCGTGGACGGATCGCTGAGAACGGTGCCCCTGAACCTGACCATCGACCATCTTCTGGAAGCCTCCGACACGCTGTTCGTGCGCTACGTCGCGACAGGAGCGGCCCCGGCCGCGCCGGCAGGCTGATCGGGAGGCCGTTTCGAGTCGCTTCCGGTGGCCACGGTCCCGACGGTGCCGATGACGATCTGCTGGCCCGGCTCCAGCGTGCTGCCTCCGGCGGCATCGGCCAGTTCGTGGACAAGACCCCTGGGATCAGTGCCCGGCGCGATGGCCACGGCAATGTCCCACAGCGTGTCGCCGGGCTGAACGATGTAGACGCCGGGCAACTCCGCCGGAATCGAGACCTCCCCCGTGGAGGGCCAAGGGTTGGCCTCGCCCGGAGGCACGCGATCCGGCCGGGCCGCGACCACTGCCAGCGTCAAGACCGCGGCCGCGATCATCGCCGCGACGACCCGGCGGCGGCGGTACACCGGCTCCGGCAGCCGCAGGGACCGGGGCGGCGAGGATGCCGGAACTGCTGAGACATCGGCGGGGACCAGGGTGAGGGCGGGTGGGCAAGCAGCTTCCATACCACGATCCTCCCGCAGGGGTGTGACATCGGTACCGATCCCTCCGAGATGCTTGACATCGAACGCGTGTTCCGCAAACATGTGTACGGATAGACTCCCTATCTGAACAGGTGTTCGGTTATACTGTAGCGAACATGTGTTCGGACACACAACCCGACTCCCCCAAGATCGGAGATCCGCCATGACGCCGCCGGCCGACCGGAAGCCACTCTCCGCCCGTCGCCGCCAGATCCTCGACGCGATCGTGGAACACCAGCGCGCCCACGGCTACCCGCCGTCGATCCGCGAGATCGCGGCGGAGGTCGGACTCAAGTCCCCTGCCTCGGTCAAGGCGCACATCGATGTGCTCGGCTCGGCCGGCTACCTGCGGGTCGACCCCACCCGGCCCCGGGCCATCGAGGTGCGCTACGACGAGAACTCGGGGGCCGCGCTCGAGCGCCGCCCGGTGCGTCACGTGCCCCTGGTGGGCGACGTGGCCGCGGGCTCCGGCGTGCTCGCCGCCGAGAATGTCGAGGAACTGATGCCGATGCCCGCCGACCTCACCGGTGAGGGAGAACTGTTCATGCTGCGGGTGCGAGGCGACTCGATGATCGACGCCGGCATCCTCGACGGCGACTACGTGGTCTGCCGGGCCCAGAGCACCGCCGAGAACGGAGAGGTCATCGTGGCCGGCATCCCCGGCGACGAGGCCACCGTGAAGACGCTGCGTCGGCGCGACGGCCGCATAGTGCTGGAACCGGCCAACGAGCTGCTCCAGCCGATGGAGTTCGCACCGGACGAGGTGACCGTCTACGGCAAGGTCGTCACCATGATGCGGCGGTACTAGGCACCACCTTCAACCGCTCTGCCCGCGGCGCTCAGGCGCCGTCGGTGAGCAGTCCCTCCAGCGCGGCATGCACCGAGACGAGCTCTTCCCGGTGCACACGTTCTCCCGCGGTGTGAGCCATACGGGGATCGCCCGGTCCGAAGTTCGACGCAGGCACGCCGCGCGCTGCGAAGAAGGCCGCGTCGGTCCAGCCCAGCTTGGCTCGCACAGGCGCACCGCTCCGCCGGATCAGCGCCGCCACCAGCGGATCATCGAGTCCGGGGGCGGCCGCCGGAGCCACGTCGGTGAGCTCAACGGCATCGGTCGACTCGAGCAAGGGATCAAGCAACGAGCGCATGTGCTGCTCGGCCAGCTCGGGGGTGCGGTCCGGCGCGAACCGGTGATTCAGCGTCAGTGTGGTTGTGTCGGGAACCACGTTGCCCGCCACCCCGCCGCTCACCGCCACCGCCTGCAGAGCCTCCCGGTACTCGCATCCCTGCACCACAGGGCGCCGGGCCTCATATGCCGACACTGCGGCCAGCACGTCGGCGAGCCGGTGGATGGCGTTGCGACCCATCCAGGGCCGGGCGGTGTGGGCCCTCTCCCCCGCCAGCGTCACCTGCAGCCGCATGGTGCCCTGGCAACCGGCCTCCACCGCGCCTCCGGTCGGCTCTCCCAGGAGGGCCACGTCAGCCTCGAGCAGGTCGGGTCGCGCCGCGGCCACCTCCAGCAGACCATTGTCGGCCGCGTTGACCTCCTCGCGGGCGTAGAACACATAGGTGACGTCGACGGCCGGTGCCGTCAGGGTCCGGGCCAGGGTGAGCATCACGGCCACGCCGCCCTTCATGTCGGCCGCGCCGAGGCCCCACAGCACATCGCCGTCGACCCGGGCGCCGGCGTTGTCGTTGGCCGGCACCGTGTCGGTGTGGCCGGCCAGCAGGATGCGCCGACCGACTCCGAGTCGGGTGCGGGCCACGAGGTTGTCACCGACGCGCTCGACGCTCAGGTGCTCGGCCCCACGCAGGTCGGCCTCGATCAGGTCGGTGATCAGCTTCTCGGAGTAGCTCTCGGAGGGCACGTCGACCAGCGCGGCCGTCAAGGCGAACAGATCGCCTGCGGGCAGTGGCCCGTGGGACATGTCAGGTCGTGGCGCCGTGGTCGCGCAGGATCTGGTTGAGGGCCGACTTGTCGTGGCGCTCGCCCTCGGACAGGCGCTTGATCACCAGCACCGCCGGCAGGCCGTACTCGCCGCCGCCGAACCGGCGGGCCCGGGTGCCCAGAACAGCCACCGACCAGGGCGGCACTTCGCCCCGTCCCAGTTCCTCGCCAGTGGAGGCATCGATCACCGGGATGGACCCGGTGAGGATGGCCCCCGCTCCCAGAACGGTCCCCTGCCCGACCCGGGCGCCGTCAGCCACGATGCAACGGCTGCCAATGAGGCAATCGTCCTCCACGATCACCGGTTGGGCGACCGGAGGCTCGAGCACGCCGCCGATGC
>VYCM01000060.1 GCA_009843915.1 Acidimicrobiaceae bacterium
TCATCTTGTCGTCCCACAGGCCCCGGGCCTTCAGTTCGGCCACCAGGTACCGGTTCACCTGCATGAACTCGCCCGAGAGGGTCTCGCGCTTGAACAGGTTCGACACCTGGGGCTCGATGCACTCGTAACAGCCGGCGATGGCCGCGATGGTGGCGGTCGGAGCGATCGCGATGAGCAGCGAGTTGCGCAGCCCGTGCTCGGCGATCCGCTCGCGCAGCGGTCCCCAGCGATCGGGATCGGACGGCTCCGTGCTCCAGAGGTCGAACTGCAGCTCGCCGGCCGCGGCCCGGGTGTCGGCGAAACCGGGGTGGGATCCGTTGGCCTCGGCCAGCTCGGTGGACGCCCACAGGGCGTTGAAGTAGATCTCCTCGGAGATGCGGCGGCTGAGGTTGCGGGCCTCGGCGGAGTCGAAGGCCAGACCCAGCTTGAAGAACACGTCCTGCAGGCCCATGAGGCCCAGCCCCACCGGTCGCCAGCGCCGGTTGGAGGCCCCCGACTCGTCGGTCGGGTAGTAGTTGATGTCGATGACGCGGTCGAGGAAGCCGACCACCAGCCGCACCACCTCGCCGAGCCGCGCGAAGTCGAAGTGCATCGGAGCGCTGCTGTTGGAGGTCGTCGCCGGCTGAACGAAGGCGCCGAGGTTGACCGAGCCGAGGTTGCACACCGCGGTCTCGTCAGCGCTGGTCACCTCGATGATCTCGGTGCACAGGTTGGACAGGTGCACGACCCGGTCGCGGGAGTTGGCGTCGCCCTCGGGTCCGGGGCCGGTCTGGTTGCATTTGGCGTTGGCGGCGTCCTTGAACGTCATCCAGCCGTTGCCGGTCTCGGCCAGGGTCCGCATCATCCGGGTGTACAGCTGGCGGGCCGGAACCTGCGCCTCGAAACGCCCGTCGGCCTCGGCCTGCTCGTAGATGGCCCGGAACTCCTCGCCGTAGGTGTCGGTGAGCTCGGGCACCTTCTTGGGGTCGAACAGGCTCCACTGCCAGTCCAGCTCCACGCGCTCCATGAAGAGGTCGGGCACCCAGTTGGCGAGGTTGATGTTGTGGGTGCGGCGGGCGTGGTCGCCGGTGTTGTCGCGCAGCTCCAGGAACTGCTCGACGTCTGCGTGCCAGGTCTCGAGGTAGACGCAGGCCGCGCCCTTGCGCCGGCCGCCCTGGTTGACGGCGGCCACCGAGGAGTCGAGGGTCTTGAGCCACGGCACGATGCCGTTGGACAGCCCGTTGGTTCCCCGGATCAGCGATCCCTTGGAGCGGACCCGGTGCCAGCCGACCCCGATGCCCCCCGCGTACTTCGAGAGGCGGGCGATGTCGGTGTAGCGCTGGTAGATGCCCTCCAGGGAGTCCTCGGGCGAGTCGAGCAGGTAGCAGCTCGACATCTGCGGGTGCATCGTGCCCGAGTTGAACAGGGTGGGGCTGGACGGCAGGTAGGCCAGCGACGAGATCAGGTCGTAGAACGCGACGGCCTCGTCGGGGTTCTTGCTCAGCCCGCAGGCCACGCGGAGCATGAAGTACTGCGGGGTCTCGATCACCAGCCGGGTGTCGGGATGGCGCAGCAGGTAGCGGTCGTAAACCGTGCGCAGCCCGAAGAACTCGAAGTTGCGGTCCCGGCCGGAGTCGATGGCCGCGTTCAGCGCGGGGGAGTGCGCCCGCACGAACTCCGCGGTCTCGTCCCCGATCAGCCCGAGCCGGCATCCGGTCTCCATGGCCTCGGAGAACCACGGGATGTTCTGGTTGCGGACTTCCTTGTCGATGTAGGTGGCCAGCATGCGGGCCGCGAGCTTCGAGTAGTTGGGCTCCTCCACGATGAGCCCGGCCGCGGTGCGGATGCTCAACTGGTCGAGCTCGCGGGTGGTCGCCCCGTCGGCGAGGGCGGCGATAGTGCGGGTGCTGACCGTCAGCGGATCGACGCCGAGCAGGCCTTCGGCCGCCCGGGCCACCGCGTTGACGATCTTGTTCACGTCGACCGGCTCGAGATTGCCGTTCCGCTTGCGCACCCTCATCGTCGTCGAGGCGGACGCAGCCGGAGGCGCCTCCGCGACGGTGGTCAGCCGATCCTCGATCATCGTCACGTCGGTGCGCCTCCCTCTTGCCGGTGTTCAGCGGGTGCCCCTCAAGCTGTGGACCCCGCTCAAGACCGGCCACAACTTCGGAGTCTGAATTACAGCACCGTAACTACACGCGTGTCAAATTGCGCCGCGGCTACCCCGCTGAACAGGGCTTCTTGCTCGCCGTGTGCGACTAGCGTTGCGCGGATGGACATTCTCGACGTCGATCTGGCAGCTTTCGAGCGGGGCGATCAAGCCCAGCGGGCCGGGGTGGTGGACGGCGTGATGCGCAGCCTGGCCACCGGCTTCGTCTACGTGGCCCACGATCTGGGCGCGGGCGTGATCGACGAGGCATACGGGCGGCTGGAGGCCTTCTTCAGCCTTCCCCAGGACCGCAAGGACCGCTACATCGTGGCCGGTTCCCACGGCCAGACCGGATACACGCCGATGATGACCGAGACGGCCGCCGTCTCCGACGTCCCCGACCTCAAGGAGATGCTCAACTGGGGCGAGCCGGCGCCGCCGGGCCACCCGCTGCGCCAGCGGTATCCCCACCGCTACGGGCCGCCCACCCTGCCCGAGGACGACCAGCCGGGCGTCACCGAGCTGCTGCTCTCCTTCCACGCCTCCGTGCTCGACGTCCAGCGCCGGGCGCTGCGGGTGATCGCGGTCGGTCTGGGCATCCACGAGGAGTTCTTCGATGCCATGCTCGAGCACGGAGCGACCCTCAACCGGGCGATCCACTACCCGCCCATGGAGACTGCGCCCTCGGACGGCTTCATGTGGGCCGCCGAGCACGGCGACATCAACCTCATCACCATGCTTCCCAGGGCCACCGCACCCGGCTTGCAGGTACGCACCGGCGACGGCTGGGTCGACGCCGTCCCGCCGGAGGGAAGCGCCATCATCAACACCGGCATGATGCTGGAGCACCTCACCAACGGCGTGATCGGCGCCGGGATTCACCGGGTGATGGCGACCGAGGGCCAGACCGGCGACCGCTACTCGGTGGTGCAGTTCGCCCATCCCACGCCGTGGACGATCCTGTCGCCGCTGCCCACCTGCGTGACCGACGAGCACCCTCTGAGGTTCCCCACCATCACCTCGGCCGACGCCCTCGACAAGGTGATCTGGGAGATCAACCTGGTAGAGGACGGCCGCCGCCTCGAAGGCGACTAGCCGCCAGAGCCGGCTCGGTCAGCGGGAACGGGTGCTGTCGCCGAGTTGGAGCGGCTCGGTTGAGCTGGGGGCCAGATCGCAGCGGGCCTGCTGGCCGTCGATGGTGACGTCATGAGCGACGAAACCCGCCAGCCGGCGGCTCGTCGCGGTTGACTCGGCTGCGCCGGCGGTGTCGCTCTTACCGAGGTCGGTGACCTCGAGGTCGGTGGCCAGCACCTGCTCGGCTACGTAGTCGCGCCACTGCTCCACCGCGGCGGCCTGCTCGGCCGACGACAGTGCCAGCGAGACCTGTATGCGGTCGGTTACCACGTAGCCGTCGATGCGCCGGCAGTCCTGGATCACCCTCACTGCGTCGCGAGCCCAGCCCTCAGCCTCCAGTTCCGGCGTGACCGCAGTGTCGAGCACGACCACCGCGTCGCCAGACTGCAATCCGGCTGCCGCGCCGCCCTCCGATGCCTCCACGGCCAGCTCGAAGCTGCCCGCCTCCAGCACGTGCCCGGCGACAGTGGCGGTGCCGTCGTCGTTGCGGGCCCAATCGCCGGAGCGTGCTGCCCGGAACACGTCTTGCACGGCTCCGCCCAGACGGGGCCCGAGCACTGCGCCGTTGGGCCGCAGCACCAGGGAGGCGTGCGCCGCGAGGTCGTCGGTCAGCACTACCGACTTGACGTTGATCTCGTCGGCCAGCAGGTCGGCCAGCGGCGCCAGGTCCTCGGCACCATCGCCGGCCACGATGGCCCGGGCCAGCGGCAGGCGCACCCTCAGCCCGGCGTCCTCGCGCACCCGCAACGCGGCTGAGGCCGCGTCCCGCAGGCGTTCCATGCGAGCAACCAGCGCGTCGTCGGCGGGCAGCCCCTCGGCGTCGGGGTCGGGCCAGTCGGCCAGGTGCACCGAGGCGCCGCCGGTGAGCCCGCCGTGGATCTCCTCGGCGATCATGGGCAGGAACGGCGCGGCCACCCTGGTC
>VYCM01000118.1 GCA_009843915.1 Acidimicrobiaceae bacterium
CTCCGCCCCCACCGGGTCCTCCGCTCCCTCTGTCGTCCTCGCCGGCGTCGGTTGGGATGCGGTCCAGGAGCGCAGCGAGCTGGGCGTTGGTCATGGTCGAGTCCGGATCGGCGTCGGGCCGGCTGTAGGGGTTGGTGACGCCGTCGCCGTCGCCGTCGTGACCGAGCAGGATCCCCAGATCGGCCAGCTCGTCGGCCACCTCGAACGGGTCCGCCTCGGGGTCGACGTCAAGGCCGATCCCGATCGCTATGGCGATGAACATGTCCCCGCGGTCGGCGTTGCCCTCTTCGGGGAGAGTCTCGAGGGCGGCGCCGGCGTCGAAGCCGGGGTTGTGTTCCCCGTAGCGCTCGATGATCGCCAGGAGGTCCTCGGCGCCGGTGTCCTCGTCGGGGTTGTAGTCGTCCGGCAGGTAGCCGTTCTCGATGCCGGCGTCGATCTCTCGGCACGCCCAGGACCGGCAGTCCGGGTCACCGCCGTCAGCCTGGGTGGTGGTGGGCGCGGGCGGCTTGGTGGTGGTCGTCACCGGCTGTCTGGTCGTCGTGGGTGCGGGCCGCCTCGTCGTAGTCGTCACCGGTCGTCTTGTGGTGGTTGTCACCGGTCGTCTTGTGGTGGTCGTCACCGGTCGTCTTGTGGTGGTCGTCACCGGTCTCGCGGTGGTAGTGGGAGGCGATGTAGTCGGCGTTGGACAGTTCGGAAAGCAGGGGGGAAAGATGATGATGACCGGCCGGCTGGTCGTGGTTGTTGGCGGCCGGGTGGTGGCGGGCGGCTGGTAGCACGCGTTGGGCGGACTGCAGATCGGCGGTCGGGTGGTCGTGGGTGCGTGGCTGTGCCCCGGCGGCGGCTGCGGATGAGCGTGAGCGGCCTCGGCGCGCTGCTGGGCGATCATCGCGCCCAGCACCACCGCGGTAATCCCCAGCGCGCTCACCGCCAGGCACCACCTCGGCGTCGGCTCGCGGGACGGCGACTGGGCAGAAGACGGAGTGTCAGACATGGCGGGGCAACTCCTCTCGGTGCTCAGCAGGACGCGGGGAAGTAGCGCTCGGGGGTGGCGTAGTGGTGCTCCATCCACTCCTCGGCCAGCCGGGCCGAGCGGTCGCAGTCGCGCCAGTCCTCGGCGCTGGGGCGGCTCTGGACCCACTCGGCCCAGGCGTCGCAGTCGCTGCCGAACCGTTGGGGTGTCTCCGATCTGCGCCGGACCCGGGTTTCGAGTTGAATGCCGGCGGGGAGCACGATGCGGCACTGCTCGGCCAGCGTCGTCCCGTCGGACAGGCGAAGGCCGGCGTCGTTGGTCCGGCCTGGAGGCGTGCCGTCGGCGAGCGGGTCTATGACGGTGGCGCAGTTGTGCCAGCCGTGGCGGTTCTTGACGCCCGTGCCGCGAGCCCCCGCGCCGTAGGCGTCGGCCCTGTCCTGGTACTCGTTGAGCACGCACCACGGATGGGCGCCCAGGAAGTCCAGCGCCCACTTCATCTCATGCAGCAGCCAGGTGCAGTTGCCCCGCGGCTGGTCGAAGCACCAGCTCGTCCAGCGGGCCACGTCGCGGGTCCATCTCGGGGTCTCACCGGCCCGGCGGCCGGCACAGATGCCGCCCACGCCCTCGTCGGGATAGGAGCTGTGCACGCAGTCAGAGAGGTCTTGGGGGACCTCCCACTCCGACGGCGGGTAGCAGTCAGAAGGCCACGGCGGGCCCGGCGTGCAGGTGGGGTAGTCCCAATATGGAAGCAGCCGCGGGATCATCCCCACCTCCGGATGCGGCGGATGGCCGCCCTGGGGCTCTGACGCCGGACCCGCCGCGACTGGCGGCACCGTCGAGGGGGACGGAAGGGTCGTTGTCGTCGTTGTCGTCGTGGTTGTGGTCGGCGTTGCCCGCGCGGGCTCGACCCGCGCCTCCTCGACCGACCCCGCCGGCACCGAGGGGCCGGGATCGACCGTGACCCACTCCGTCACGGATGGCTGGTCGCCTTCGCCGGTACCGCTGCCACAGCCGGCCGCAACCATCGCGAGAGCAGCTAGTCCAGAGCACAAGAAATTCATGGCCGGTGATCTAAGCGCCATTTTCAGCTATTTGCAACTGTTTTATGATATTTCTATGTTTACCAGTGCTTATCTGATCCTCTGCGCGCGTCCGAACACGCCGGGGCCCCTAGTGGGCCGCAGCCGGGTGGTAGCTTCAGCCCGGTGAACGAAGCGGTCGAGCGCCATGTCGGGCTCGACGCGGTCATGGCCCGGGCATCCTCCGAGAATTTCCCGGTGGCGCTGCGGCTGCTGCCCAGAGCGGTGCAGGGCCACCTGCGGGCGATCTACGGCTACGCACGGCTGGTCGACAACCTGGGCGACGAGTATCCCGGTGACCGCTTGGCCGCGCTCGACTGGGTCGAGGCCCAAATCGACGACCTGTTCGCCGGCGCCCCCCGCCACGAGGCCTTCGTCCGGTTGGCACCCACGGTGGCGCAGTTCGGGCTGGACCGAGGGCCCTTCGACGGGCTGCTGGCCGCCAACCGGCTCGACCAGCACAAGACCAGCTACGCCGACTTCGACGAGCTGATGGAGTACTGCGAGCTGTCGGCCAATCCCGTCGGGCATCTGGTGCTGGCCGTGTTCGAGGCGGCCACCCCCGACCGCCTGGCCGCCTCCGATCAGGTCTGCAGCGGACTGCAGGTGCTGGAGCACCTCCAGGACGTGGGCGAGGACGCGGCCAACGGGCGCGTCTACCTGCCGGCCGACGACATGGACCGCTTCGGCGTCGACATCGCAGACCTCGGCGCTCCGGTGGCATCAGCCAATCTGCGCGGCCTGGTGGCCTACGAGGCCAGCCGGGCCCGGGCCATGCTGGAGGGCGGCAGGGGACTGGTGGCGTCGCTGCGCGGGCCCGCCCGTCTGGCTGTGGCCGGGTTCGTGGCTGGAGGGCTGGCCAATCTCGACGCCCTTGAGGCCGCCGGATTCGAAGTGCTGAGCCGCACCCGCAAGGCCGGCGCGGCACGGGTGATGGGCCGACTCGCCGGCGTGTACCTGGCCGGTGCGCTCCGGCGGGGGACGGGCGGCCCGTGATCGGCGCGGAGGCGGCCTACCGCCGCTGCGAGGAGATCACCTGGTCCGAGGCCCGCAACTTCGCCTACGGGATCCGCCTGCTGCCGCCGCCCAAGCGCCGGGCGATGGCCGCCCTCTACGCCCTGGCGCGCCGCATCGACGACGTAGGCGACGGCGACTGGTCCAAGGACCGCAAGCTCGCCGCGCTGGACGGCCTCCACAACGCCATTGCGGCCCTGGAGGCGGGCGAGATCACCGATCCCGCCGACCCGGTGCTGGTGGGGGTGGGCCACGCCGCGGCCCAATACCCGATCCCCGTGGCCGCCCTGCACGAGATTGTCGAGGGCTGCGAGCACGACGTGCGGGGCGAGACCTACGCCACCATGGACGACACCGTGCGCTACTGCCGGCTGGTGGCCGGCTCGGTGGGTCGCCTGTCGCTGGGCGTGTTCGGCACCAAGCCGGCGCGTGTCGTCGCCGCAGGCCCGACCGGCCGCGACGCCGCGCCGGCCGGCCAGGACCGGCCCGTCGAGGAACTGGCCGACGACCTGGGCGTGGCCCTGCAGCTCACCAACATGCTGCGAGACATCGTCGAGGACCACCGCATGGGGCGCATCTACCTGCCCGAGCAGGAGCGGACCCGATTCGGGATCGCCCCGGGCCGCTGGGACCCCCCCGACGCCGTGGCCACGCTGGTGCAGTTCGTGGCCGGCCAGGCGGTGACATGGTTCGAGCGAGGACTGGTGCTGCTGGACCATCTCGACTACCGCAGCCGGGCGTGCACCGCGGCCATGGCCGGGATCTACCGGCGGCTGCTGGGCCGCATCCTGGCCGACCCCGCGTCCCCGCTGAACGGCCGGGTCAGCCTTCCCACCCACCAGAAGGCCCTGGTGGCGGCCCGCAGCCTGTCCGGGTTGCGGCCGTGACGTCCGGCCCGCGTCCGGCGCGGGTGGTGGTGGTCGGCGGCGGTCTGGCCGGGCTGTCGGCCGCGGTGGAGGCAGCCGACCGCGGAGCGACCGTAACCCTGCTCGAGCGCCGCCCCCGCCTGGGCGGCGCCACCTGGTCGTTCGAGCGCAACGGCGTCTGGTTCGACAACGGCCAGCACGTGTTCATGCGCTGCTGCACCGCCTACCGGGCGTTCCTGGAGCGGATCGGCTCAGCCGGAGGGGCATCCATGCAGAGCCGGCTCGACGTTGTCGTGATGGCGCCGGGCGGACCGGTCGGGTCGATCAGGCGCACGCCCGGCCCGGCCCCGCTGCACCTGGCGCCCGCGCTGCTGTCCTACCCGCATCTGAGCCTGCGCCAGAGGCTGGCCGTGCTGCGGGCCGGGCTGGCGCTCAGGCGGCTCGACCCCGACGATCCGGCCCTCGACGACGTGACCTTCGGCGACTGGCTGGCGGCCCGCGGCCAGGACACGACCGCCATCGAGACCTTCTGGGACCTGATCGTGCTGCCGACCGTCAATGCCGGCGCAGCCGACGCCTCCCTCAAACTGGCCGCCAAGGTGTTCGTGACCGGGCTGCTCACCGAGGCCGGCGCGGCCGACATCGGCTGGGCCAGGGTGCCCCTGTCGGCCCTCCACGGCGACGCCGCCCGCCGGGCCCTGGAGGCCGCCGGAGGAGAGGTCCGCTCGCGCGTCCCCGTGAAGGCGGTGCGCCCCGGCCAAGCAGGCTTGGAGGTGCAGACCGACGAGCAGGTAATCGAAGCCGACTCGGTGGTGGTGGCCGTGCCTCACGACGCCGTGGCCGCGCTGCTGCCGTCCGGAACCGTCGCGGCCCAGGACCGGCTCGTCGAGATGGGCACCTCCCCGATCGTCAACGTCCATCTGGTGTACGACCGCCCGGTGACCGACCTGGACTTCTTCGCCACCGTCGGCAGCGACGCGCAGTACGTGTTCGACCGCACCGCCGGCGCCGGGCTCGACGACGGCCGCCAATGCCTGGCCGTGTCCCTCTCGGCCGCGGAGTCCTACATCGGCATGGCCTCCGCCGATCTGGTGTCGCACTTCACGGCGGAGCTCGCCCGGCTCCTGCCGGCAGCCTCAGGCGCCGCCGTCACCGAGTCGATCGTCACCCGCGAGAACTCGGCCACGTTCCTCGGCGTGCCGGGCACCGACTCGCTGCGAGCCGGAGCCGAATCCGGCCTTCCCGGCGTGTATTTTGCCGGCGCTTGGACCGACACCGGCTGGCCGGCCACCATGGAGGGCGCGGTCCGCAGCGGAACCGGAGCCGGCCGGCTCGCGGCCCGCTTCGCCTCCCGATCCGCCGGCGGCCAGGCCCCCGGCTCGGCTCGCTAGGGTTCCGGACTCAGACCCGACGCAGTGCGAGACTAAACGAGCATCACCGGCTAAGGTTCGGGCCATGACTCCCCAGCACGCTCAATCTTCGGGAGGCGGCTCGGCGGGGCGGGCCATCGTGCTTGTGGTCGTGGCGGTCGCGCTGGGCGCGTTCTTGCTGGCGCGGGGCTTCGACGACTCCGACGACAGCACCGAGGCCTCTCCCGTCGTCACGACCGGAGAGCCGGCCAACGGCGACCCGGAAGCCCCCGAACCGAACGGCACGACGACCACCACGACGACCACCACCACGACGACGACGGCGCCCCCGGTGGTCACCCACCCCCCCGGCGAGGTCAAGGTGGCCGTGATGAACGGCACCGGCGTGCGGGGACGGGCCGGACGGACGGCCGACGCACTCAACGCCACGGGGTTCGTGACCGCAGCCAAGAACACCCAGCAGGACCGGGTCGAAGACTCGGTCATCTACTACCGGCCGGGGTACGGCGACGACGCCAAGTCGGTCGCGTCGGTGCTCGGGGCGCCCCCCGACATCATCACGCCCGCTCCGGGAACGATCATGACCCTGATCAGGAATCCGGAGTCGCCGGCGGACCTGGAGGAGTTCAACATCTTCGCGGTGGTCGGCACCGACAACGTGATCCTCGACCCCGATCCACCCGCTGATTCGGGATAGTCCGACCGGCTGACCGCAGGTCCATCCGGATGCCGCGAGAATGTCGGTTGTGCGCGTCCTGGCTGCACCCGACAAGTTCCGCGGCACGGCATCGGCCGGAGAGGTCGCACAGGCAGTAGCCGCGGCCGCCGGCGCAGCGTCGGCGTCGTGCGACCTTGCGCCCATGGCCGACGGAGGCGAGGGAACCCTCGACGCGCTCGGTGGTCCCAACCGCTCCTCGGTGGTGACCGGGCCGCTCGGCGAGCCGGTCATCGCGTCCTGGCGGCTCAGCCGCGGCGTCGCCGTTATCGAGATGGCCCTGGCCTCGGGTCTGGCCGTGGCCGGCGGCGCCTCGAACAACGATCCGGTCAACGCCACCACGGCGGGCACAGGCGAATTGATCGCCGAGGCGGTCGAGGCCGGAGCGCAGCGGGTGCTGGTGGCGGTGGGCGGCTCGGCCACCACCGACGGCGGTCTCGGTGCGCTGGAGGCCCTGCCGTCACCAGCCCGGATGTCGGGGGTGGAGATCATCGTGGCCTGCGACGTGCGCACGTCCTTCCTGGACGCTGCCGCCGTCTACGGTCCCCAGAAGGGAGCCTCGCCCGTCCAGGTCGAGCTGCTGGCCCGGCGACTCAGGCGCCTGGCACAGATCTACGAGCGGGATTACGCAGTGGACGTCACCACCATGACCGGCGCCGGCGCGGCCGGTGGCCTGGCCGGAGGCCTCGCGGCCCGGGGTGCCGGCCTGGTCAACGGCTTCGAGGTGGTCGCCGACGAGATCGGCTTGGGGGAGCGGATCCTGACCGCCGACGTGGTCGTGACCGGCGAGGGTCGCTACGACGCCACGTCGTTGCAGGGCAAGGTGGTGGGGGGTGTGGCTGAGCTTGCCGCCGAGTCAGGCACCCGGGCGATGGCCGTGGTCGGCGGCTCGGATCCCGAGGCGCCGAGGCCCGACGGCTTGGAGATCCTCGACCTGACCGCCATGTTCGGATCGGAGCGGGCCAATGCCGACCCCTGCGGGTGCGTGCGGGAGGCGGTCGCGGCGATGCTCAAGCGCGGCTAGAAGCGCGGCCGTCAGCGCCGGCGCCGCTCGCTCACGAGCCAGACCAGCAGGGCTGCAATCACCACGAAGATCATCAACAGGGTGACCAGCCAGGAGACGATGGCCAGGACCCGCTGCACCATGGTGATCGCTCCCACCACGGCCAGCCCTCCAAGGACTACCCGGCTCGGCCAGGACAGGCCGCCCAGCTTCTCCAGGTCTCCGTTCGCCTCTTTCTCCATGGGTGATCCCACAAGCCGATCCTATCTCCGGGCCTATACCATGGCCCGGTCCCGTCAGTCCTTTCGCGACCCCAGCGAGGAACGTCATGGCCGTCACCGTCCGAGTGCCCACAACCCTGAGAGTTCTCACTGCCGGCGCGTCGGAGGTTGCCGTCGACGGGTCCACCCTCGCTGAGGTGCTCGACTCGCTGGAGTCCTCGCATCCGGGCTTCCGCGACCGCATCCTCGACGAGGCGGGCGAACTGCGCCGCTTCGTCAACGTGTTCGTCAGCGACGACGACGTCCGCTTCCTCGATGGGCTCGGCACCGCGGTCGACGACGGCGCCACCGTAAGCATCGTGCCCGCAGTCGCGGGCGGCCGTGGCTGAACCACCGTCGCTCCTGATACTCGCCTCTTCCGGGCCACATTCGCGCTCTGACGGGTTGTCATCGCGGCCCTGCGCCGGTTGACTTGGCACTCGTGGCACGAGAGTGCCAACCCAGGCAACCAAGAGACATCCGGCCCTGCGCAGGGCCGTTCCGGAGGTTCAAATGGCCAAGACGATCCAGTTCGACGAGAAGGCCCGCCGTGCGCTCGAACGGGGCATGAACCAGCTCGCCGACGCGGTGCGGGTCACGCTGGGCCCCAAGGGCCGCAACGTCGTGCTCGACAAGAAGTGGGGCGCCCCCACCATCACCAACGACGGCGTGTCGATCGCCAAGGAGATCGAGCTGGAGGACCCCTACGAGAAGATCGGCGCCGAGCTGGTCAAGGAGGTCGCCAAGAAGACCGACGACGTCGCCGGCGACGGCACCACCACCGCCACCGTGCTGGCGTGGTCGATGGTGCGCGAGGGGCTGCGCAACGTGGCCGCCGGCGCCAACCCGATGTCGCTCAAGCGGGGCATCGAGGCCGCGGTGGACGCCGCGGTGGCGTCGATCCAGGACAACAGCCACGACGTGTCGTCCGACAAGGCGCAGATCGCCAACGTGGCCGCCATCTCGGCCGCCGACGCCGAGATCGGCTCGACCATCTCCGACGCCATCGACAAGGTCGGCAAGGACGGCGTGATCACCGTCGAGGAGGGCCAGACCTTCGGCCTGGAGATGGAGACCGTCGAGGGAATGCGCTTCGACAAGGGCTACATCTCGCCGTACTTCGTCACCGACCCCGAGCGCATGGAGACCGTGCTCGACAGCCCGTACGTCCTGCTGGTCGGATCGAAGATCTCGAACGTGCGCGACCTGGTACCCGTGCTCGAGAAGGTCATGCAGGGCGGCAAGCCGCTGCTGATCATCGCCGAGGACGTGGAGGGCGAGGCCCTGGCCACGCTGGTGGTCAACAAGATCAGGGGCACGTTCACGTCGACCGCGGTCAAGGCCCCCGGATTCGGCGACCGCCGCAAGGCGATGCTCCAGGACATGGCCATCCTCACCGGCGGCCAGGTCATCAGCGAGGAGGTCGGCCTCAAGCTCGACAGCGTCGGCGTCGACATGCTCGGCTCGGCCCGCAAGGTGATCGTCACCAAGGACGAGACCACCATCGTCGAGGGCGCAGGCGACGCGTCCGACGTGGCCGGCCGCATCAACCAGATCAAGGGCGAGATCGACAACACCGACTCCGACTACGACCGCGAGAAGCTCCAAGAGCGCCTGGCCAAGCTGTCCGGCGGCGTGGCCGTGCTCAAGGTCGGGGCCGCCACCGAGGTCGAGCTCAAGGAGAAGAAGCACCGCATCGAGGACGCGGTCAGCACCACCAAGGCCGCCATCGAGGAAGGCGTCGTGGCCGGGGGCGGCGTGACGCTGCTGAGGGCCGTCGACGCGGTTGACTCCGCCATCGACGGGCTCAGCGATCCCGACGAGAAGACCGGGGCCCGGATCGTGGCCAAGGCGCTGGTGGCGCCGTTGAGCCAGATCGCGGTCAACGCCGGCCTCGAGGGCGGCGTGGTCGTGGAGCGGGTCCGGGGCCTGAGCGGCGCCGACGGCCTCAACGCGGCCACCGGCGAGTACGAGGACCTGATCGCGGCCGGGATCATCGACGCGGCCAAGGTCACCCGCTCGGCCCTGCAGAACGCCGGCTCGATCGCCGGGCTGTTCCTCACCACCGAGGCCGTGATCGCCGAGTCCCCCGAAGATGCGCCCGCGGGCGGCGGCATGCCCGACATGGACTTCTAAGTCCCAAGACACCAGTCCCCCCAAGACAACAGCCCGGCCCGCCCCCCTCGGAGCCGGGCTGTTGCGCGCCCGGATAGCTTGCAGGCGTGGCTGACCTGCATCCCATGTGCGTGCCGCTCGCGCCCCTGCTGGGCACATGGCGGGGCGCCGGTCGAGGGAGCTATCCCACCATCGACGACTTCACTTACGCCGAGGAGCTGGTCTTCGGCCATGTCGGCAAGCCGTTCCTGTCCATGGTCCAGCGCAGCCGGGACCTCTTGACCGGCGAGCCGCTGCACGCCGAGGCCGGCTACCTGCGGGCGCTGCCCGACGGTGCCATAGAACTCACGGTGGCCCAGCCGTCAGGCGTCGTCGAAGTCGATGTCGGCTCTGTGACCAAGACCTCCGGCGGCCTAGTCGTCGAACTGGAGTCCGCTGAAGTCGGCCTCACGTCCACGGCCAAGTCGGTGACGGCCGTGCGGCGGCGGCTGGAGGTAACCGGCTCGACGCTGATCTCGGAGCTCTGGATGGCCGCGGTGGGCGAGGCCGATCTCATCCACCACGTACGCTCAGAACTGTCGCCAGACTGAACTTCAATGGGTTAACCACACTGGATGTGGCTAACTGCTTGATGTTCGACCCGGTGCGGCCTGGCCCCCGCCGTCCAGCGCTCCGATGACAGTGGCGCGCAGCCTTTCAGATCGGCTGGCGTAGTCGTCCCAGGTGAAGTTGAGGACGTTCCAGCCGGCGAGCGTGATCTCGTTGCGACGCCGCCGATCCTCCACGAAGGACTCGCGGTTGTCGTGCCAGCGGGCGCTGTCAAGTTCGATGGCCACCCATTGAGCCGGGTAGGCGAGGTCGACCTGGGCGACGAAGTCCCCGCGGGCGTCATGGATGCGGTGCTCGAGGGCGGGATAGTCGAGGCCTGCATCGGTGAGCAGCTCGGCCACCATCCGGCTCCAGGCGCTGAGGGGCACGGGCTCGTCGCCGAAGCGCTCCTCTAGGGATGCCTTGAGTGCCGCGCATCCGGGCCGTCCACGGCATGCGTGGGAGGCGAGCACGCCCCAGAGGTCCGACAGCCGCAGTTGCCCGCTCCTCAGTACTGCGTCGACGGTGCGATCGAGCCGCTTGGAGCTCACGACTGCGGCCAGGTCGAGGACGGTGCGGGCCGGTCCGGTGACCTCGATGTCGTCCCGCACGACGGGCTTGGCGAGGTTGAGCTGCGTCGATTGGTAGAAGCGCACTCCCTTGATCGCCCTGTTCCTGCCGGGAGCGACTGTCAGCTCGACGGTGTTGAGTCTGTACCCGTCGAAGTGGTGCAGCGCCGCTGCCGAGCGGTGGCTGGCCAGCCCGCCATGGGCCATCCAGGCGGCCCGCAGTCTGGTGAGCCCGGAAGCCGCCACGGCCGCATGCCGGTACACGCCGCGGGCCTCTCGCACCCAATGCCCCGATGCCACACGATGCTCGATCTGGCGCTTCGTGAGGCCGGCGTCCAAGGCCTGAGTGCGGGAGATGAGCCCGTGCTGCTGCTTCATCCGCCCGATGACTGTGTCGTCTCTCTGGACCCCACCAAACTCTGTCATCCAGTACAGACTACAGGATACTTATTTAAATAGATTGATATATCTACTACGGCCTCCCCATTGCGAAGACGATCCAGAGAGCTGGCGAGTCGGCGTCGCCCCTAGCCGCCCACCGATCATTGGCAGCGCCCACCGGATCAAGGCACCTAGCAACCCGGCCTACCCGTAGCCTCTGGGCGTGAGCCGAACGGCCGTCTGAGGTGTTGTGGACGGGCAGCCTCTCCGGGACGGGCTATGAGGGCCGCGGCGGTCGCCGTGTTGGTCGTCGCGTTGACGGCCGGGGGCGCCTGCGCCGCCGATGACGAGTTCTCGACGCCGAGACCCACCGTGCCAGTGGTGACGGCGGTGACGGATGGGTCCGAGCCGGCGGACCGGCCGGGACAAGATCGTCAGCCCGCGGATGCTCCACGGGCTGACGCCCGGGAGGCAGACAGCGACATCGGCGGCGCAACCGCAGACGCCGGCGGCACCATGGCGTCGACGGGCGACGAGCCCGCGGTCGAGGAGCCGGCCGTCGGAGAGGCGGGTGCCGCAACCGACGCGCCCGAGTCACCAGACCCCGTCCTGCCACCGACCACCGTCCGGCCGGACGGCGACATGTTTGCGGCCGATGTGACCCTTCATGCTTTGCTCACCCTCGACGAGCCGATCGACATGGCGGTGGCCCCAGGCGACGACCTGGTGTGGATCGCGGAGCGGGCCGGCCGTGTGTCGCGGGTGGACATGGAGCGGGGCGAGGTGGTGGAGACGGTCCTGGACATCGGTGCCGAGACCGAAGCCACCGGCGAGCAAGGTCTCCTCGGGATAGCGGTGACCGACCGATGGCTCTACGCGAACTTCACGGACCTCGCGGGTGACACCCGGGTCGACGCCTTCGAACGGGAGGGCACCGGTCTGAGCGGCCGTCGGCGGGCGATCCTGTTCCAAGCCCAGCCCTTCAGCAATCACAACGGTGGGGACCTGGCCATCGGCCCCGACGGGTTCCTCTACGTTGCCTTCGGCGACGGCGGCTCGGGAGGCGATCCGCTCGATGCCGGACAGGATCCCACGACCTGGCTGGGGGCCGTTCTGAGGATCGAGCCCACGCCCGACGCCGCCGAGCCCTACGCCGTGCCCGCCGACAATCCCTTCGCTGCCAGCCAGGACGGAGCGGGACGGCCCGAGATCTTCCTCACCGGAGTGCGCAACCCGTGGCGCCTCTCGTTCGACCGCGCCACCGGCGACCTCTGGATCGCCGACGTGGGCCAGGACGCCTACGAGGAGGTGACCGTGCTGCTGGCAGCCAACGGAGGCGGTCTCGGCGCCAATCTGGGCTGGCGCCTCCGCGAGGGCCTGCACCGCTTCACGGGCGACGAGCCCCCCGATCACGCCGACCCGGTGTGGGAGTACAGCCAGGACGACGGCTGCAGCGTCACCGGCGGGTACGTGTACCGGGGCAGCGCCATCGAAGACCTCTACGGCGCCTACGTGTTCGGCGACTACTGCACGTCGCGCCTGTGGGCGCTGCAGATCTCGACCGGCGAGGTCGAGTTCCGCGAGCTGGGAGCGGAAGTGTTCGGCGGCTCCCTCGCGTCGTTCGGCGAGGACGCCCACGGCGAGCTCTACGCGCTGTCGCTCAACGGCACTGTTGCCCGCATCGTCCCCCGATGAGGCCGTGGCGGACCGCCGAAACACTTGCAGGCAGCGTCGAGGCGGCGCGCTTCGTCTACCCTCCGCTGCTGTGACCGCTCCCTCAGACGGCACCGCGGCTCCCGCACCCGGGATCGAAGTCCACGAGTGCCTTGCCGTGACTGATGAGTTGGTGGACGCCATGCAGCGGCTCATCCCTCAGCTGTCGTCATCCAACCCTCCGCCCGGCCGGGCCGAGCTGGAGGAGATCGTGGCCTCGCCCGCCACCACGTTGTTCGTGGCCCGGCTGCGGGACCGCATCGTCGGCGCGCTGACCCTGGTCGCCTTCCGCATCCCCACCGGCGTGCGCACCCGCATCGAGGACGTGGTGGTGGACGAGACGGTGAGAGGGCAACGAGTGGGCGAGCGCCTCAGCGAGGCCGCGCTGGAGGCGGCCCGAGGCCTGGGGGCCCGCAGCACCGACCTCACGTCCAGGCCGTCGCGAGAGGCGGCCAACCGCCTCTACGCCCGCATGGGCTTCGAGCGGCGAGAGTCGAACGTCTACCGCTACACGCTGTGAGCAGCCCGGGTGCCGCCACCGCGCCCCTGTGGACGCCCTCGCCGCAACGGATAGCCGGTTCCAACCTCGAGAGCTTCAGGGGCTGGCTGCACGAGCATCGCGGCCTGGACCTGCCGGACTGGGCCGGCCTGCACCGGTGGTCGGTACAGCACAGCGGCGAGTTCTGGGCCGCAGTTTGGGACTGGTGCAACGTCGAGGGCGATCGGGGCGAACGCCTCGTGGAGTCGCCCGGCGAGGACGTGTGCCCCGACCCGGGCGAGCGGATGCGGCGCACCCGGTTCCTGCCCGACGCCAGGCTCAACGTGGCCCGGAACCTGCTGGGCGAGCCGTCAACGGACACCGCGCTCGTCTTCCGCAGCGAGGACGGCGAGGCCGTCGAGCTGACCCGGGCCGAGCTGCACGACATGGTCGGCCGGGTCCAGCAGCTGCTGATCGACGCGGGGGTGGGTCCCGGAGACCGGGTGGCGGCCTGGATGCCCAACCGCCCCGAGGCCTACGCGGTGATGCTGGCCGCGGCCGGCCTCGGTGCGGTGTTCAGCTCCACGTCGCCCGACTTCGGCACCGCGGGCGTGCTCGACCGCTTCAGCCAGATCTCGCCCACCGTGCTGTTCGCCTGCGCCGACTACCCCTACGGCGGCCGCCGCCATGACTGCACGGAGCGCCTAGCGGATATCGCTGCCGGCCTGCCGTCGCTGCGCCGCACCGTTGTTGTGGAGCCGGGCTGGCTCGACGGCTACGGAGCCGGCTTCGGGTCCGGACCGACTCCGGCGGTGTTCCGGCAGCTGCCCTTCGACCACCCCTGGTACGTGCTCTACTCGTCGGGCACGACCGGCCCGCCCAAGTGCATCGTGCACCGGGCCGGAGGGCTGCTGGTCAAGCACCTGGCCGAGCACCGGCTGCACTGCGACGTGCGGCCCGGCGACCGGGTGTTCTACTTCACGACCACGGGCTGGATGATGTGGAACTGGCTCGCCTCGACCCTGGCGTGCGGCGCGACGGCGGTGCTTTATGACGGCTCGCCCGCCCATCCGGGCCCCGAGCGCCTGTTCGACCTGGTCGACGACACGGGCATCAGCCTCTTCGGCACATCGGCGAAGTTCATCGACGCCTGCCGCAACGCGGGAATACGCCCGGCCGCCACCCACGACCTGTCGTCGCTGCGCACCATCACGTCGACCGGCTCGACACTGGTGGCCGAAGGGTTCGACTGGGTGTACGGCAACGTCAAGGCCGACGTGCATCTGGCGTCGATCTCGGGAGGCACCGACCTGTGCGGCTGCCTGGTCGCCGGCGACCCGACATCGCCGGTCCGGCGGGGCGAGATCCAGCGTCCCGGCCTGGCCATGGACATGGACGTGGTGGACGACTCGGGCGAGACGCTACCGCCCGGGATCGAGGGTGAGCTGGTGTGCCGCAGCCCGTTCCCGTCGACGCCGCTGCGCTTCTGGGACGATCCCGATGAAGCCCGCTACCGGGCCGCTTACTTCGAACGCATCGACGGCGTCTGGCACCACGGCGACTTCGCGTCGCGGACCCCGTCGGGCGGCTTCGTGATCTCCGGCCGGTCCGACGCCACGCTCAATCCTGGCGGGGTGCGTATCGGAACCGCCGAGATCTACCGTCGAGTCGACACGATGCCGGAGGTCGACGAGAGCATCGCGGTCGGCCAGCCGTACGGTGCCGACACCCGAGTCGTGCTGTTCGTCAAGATGTCATCCGGACACGAGCTGACCGACGTGCTTCGCGACGTGATCCGCAGCCGGATCCGCGCCGAGTTGTCTCCCCGCCACGTGCCTGCGGTGATCGCCGCGGTGGACGACATACCCCGGACCCGGTCGGGCAAGATGACCGAGACCGCGGTACGGGACGTGATCTGCGGGCGCCCGGTGCGAAACACCTCGGCGATGGCCAACCCTGAGGCGCTGGAGCACTTCCGCGACCGTCCCGAGTTGGCCTGATCGGCACCGCTGCGGCGACGGTATGGTGTCGCCCGTGTCAATTGAGCCAGAGCATGTCTTGTGGTCCGGGCCGCGGCCCAACCTCAACCGTCCCACGCTGATTGCCGCCTTCGAGGGCTGGAACGACGCCGGCGACGCGGCCACCACCGCGGCCGGTCACCTGGCCGGTCGCTGGGGATGCAAGCCGGTGGCGGAGATAGATCCGGAGCCGTTCTTCGACTTCACCGCGGTCCGCCCGACCGTTCACCTCGACGAGAGCAAGGCCCGGAGCATCAGGTGGCCGGTGAACGAGGTACGGGTGGCCCATCTGGACGATCCGGGCACCGATGCGGTCGTGCTGGTCGGCACCGAGCCGCAGCTGAGGTGGCGGACGTTCACCCACCAGCTGATCTCTCTGGCCGGGATGCTGGACGTGGAGCGGATAGTCACCCTCGGCGCGCTGCTGGCCGAGGTGCCCCACAGCCGCGACGTGGAGGTGTACGGCTCCACCGACGACGAGGAGCTTCGAGCCGAGCTCGGCCTCACGCCGTCCACCTACGAGGGGCCCACCGGGATCGTGGGCGTGCTGTCGTCGGCCTGCCGCGACGCCGGCTATCGCACCGCTTCGTTCTGGTCTGCGGTGCCGTCGTACATGCCGGCCGCGCCGTCTCCCAAGGCCGCGCTGGCGCTGGTCAACCGGGTGTCTGCCCTTATGAAGGCTCCGGTGCCGACCTTCGATCTGGAGCAGCGGGCGATGACCTACGAGCGGGAGATCACCAGGATCGTGGCCGAGGACGAGGAGACCGCCGAGTATGTGGCCCGCCTTGAGAGAGCCTGGGACGCGGGGCAGGCCGAGGACACCGACGACACCTCCCTCAGCGACGACCCCGACCGCTTGGTGGCTGAGGTCGAGAAGTTCCTGCGCGAGGGCGGCTAACTCGCTAGGTATTGGGCTCGCCCCGCCAGGGCGGGTCGCGGGGATGGTCGAAGAGCACTTCCACCGGCTCGCCCCGGATGGCGCTGAAGGCGTGCGGGGCCCACAGCTCGGGGCGAGCAGTGCGTTCAGGCAACTCGCCCTCGGCGAAGAAGCCCACGTCGGAGCACTCCAGCGGGTGAGCCTTCAACTCTCCGCCCAGGCTGCGGCAGTGGAACACGATCGACACCAGCGGCACTCGGTGGAAGCCGAGGCGCATCCCGTCGAGAACGGCGATGGGCCGCACCACCTCGCAGTCGATCCCGGTCTCCTCGCGGACCTCCTTGACGGCGACCTCTGACGGCGAGTAGCCCACGTCCGACCATCCGGTCGGATACAGCCACCAGCCGGAGTCGGCTCGCTGCACGAGCAGTATCCGGCCATCGTCATCGCCGACGATGGCACCGACGGTGATCTTGGGCGTGACGTATCCGGCGATGCCGGAGCCGACACCGCCCAGCCAGTCCTGCACCTGCTCGTCCGCGTCGATCCCGACCTCACTGTGGGCCCGGATGTCGGCCGCCACCGCCAACACTTCCTCGAAGCGCTCTTGTTCGTAGCGACTCTCGGTGAAGCCCAGGCCGGTCTGGGCTATGCCGGCCAGGCTCTCGGCCCAGCGCAGGATCTCGATCTCGCCCACCGGCCGGGACTGCCGTCCGGAGGGTTCAGACACGGGCGAGGATCTCGTCAGCCGGTCCCACCAGGCCGGTCACGAACGGGCCGAACTCCGCGTAGGCGGCCGAGGCCCGGTCGTAGCGCATGGTGTAGACGGTCTCCTTGAGGGCGCCGATGTCCTCACCGAAGAGGGTGACGCCCCACTCCCAGTCGTCGAGCCCGGTGGACGCGGTCACCAGCTGCACGATGCGCCCCGCGAACTCGCGTCCCGAAGCGCCGTGCGCGAGCATCAGCTCCTTGCGCTCGTCGAAGGAGAGCTCGTACCAGTTCTGGCCGACGTTGCGCCGCTTGGTCATCGGGTAGAAGCACCAGGCCGGCTTGTCCGGTGGGGGCAGCTTGGGGTTCAGACGCATGTCGGCCATCTCGGCCGGAAGTCCCAGCGCGTACTCGGACAACTCGGTGATCGACACGTAGCTGTCCACGACGTCCAGGCCGGCCCGCACCAGGTCGGCCTGCAGGTCGCGCAGCGCCCAGGCGTCGGCGTGAAGGCCCATGAAGCACAGCTGGGCCTTGTGGCCCAGCACGGCCACCGTCACCACCTGGGTGCCCGCCTCGGTGGCATCCTTGACCGCGTTGAGCACCGCGGCGTCGTCGGTGTCCGGCGTGCGGGCGCAGAACAGGTGCACCACGACCAGCCCCTGGCTCACGCCCACTGCTTCCATCATCAACGCAGTCTACGAAGCCCCGGCTAACGGTCAGGCATCCCGCTCCTGTTCGCTGCGCTCACGGGCCGCTGAGCCCAGGGGCTTCGCTCCGCTCCGCCTCAGGCGTCGACGTAGACGGTCATGGCGCCGTTGCGGGCGAAGCCGGCCAGTTGCATTCCGGCGGCGTCGGCGGTGGCCGCGGCCAGTGCGGTGGGGGCGCTCACTGCCACCAGGGCGCGGAAGCCGCCGGCCCAGGCCTTGTGGACCAGCTCGAAGCTGGCCCGGCCGCTGACCACCAGGCCCAGCCCGGTGGCCGGCAGGCGGCCGTCGAGGAACAGCCGGCCGACGAGCTTGTCGACCGCGTTGTGGCGGCCCACGTCCTCACGGACCAGCGAGACCGAACCGTCGGCGGCCACCACGCCCGCGGCGTGGACCGCGCCGGTGGCGTCGAATAGTTCCTGTCCGGGCCGCAGCTGTTCGGGAGCGGAGGCCAGCACCTCCCACGGCACCGGCTCGCCGGTGACCTCATCGAGCTTGGAGACGAGTTCGTCGATCTCGCTGGTGCCGCAGAAACCGCACGACGACGTGGTGGTGGTGAGCCGGGGCCGCGGCGCGGGTGCCTTGCCGCCGGTGGACACCGACACCACGTTGAAGTCGGTGGCCGCGGCCGAGCCCTTGGCGCAGTACTTGACCTGGGTCACGCGGTGGCCGTCCAGCAGCCCCTCGGCGAAGCAGAAGCCCACGGCCAGCTCGAAGTCGTTGCCGGGGGTGCGCATGGTGGTGGCCACCCGCACATCGTCCAACTCGATGGCCATGGGCTCCTCGGACGCGAGCCGGTCGGCCCGCCGGTCCTCGCCAGAGCCTTCGCCGGTCCAGGGCCGCACCAGTCGCTGCTGGCTCCTCGACTTGGTGGCCATAGTTCCAGGCTACGTCGGCCTGCGCCGTCCGGCCTTAGCGCGCCAACTCAGGCTTCGCCCGCCGAACATCAAGCAGTTAACCACATCCAGTGTGGTTAACCCATTGAAGTTGGCGTGGCGGACGTTGGCGGCGGCTACTTGAGCTGGCGGATCAGGCCTTCTTGGACCACCGACGCCACCAGCCGGCCCTCGCGGGTGAACACCCTGCCGGTGGCCAGCCCCCGCGCACCGCTGGCGGCCGGGGTGTGCTGGTCGTACAGGAGCCATTCATCGGCTCGCAACGGCCCGTGGAACCACATGGCGTGGTCGAGGCTGGCCAGCATGACCCGCGGGTTGGCCCCGCTGGTGCCGTGGGGCGCCAGCGCGGTGTCGAGCAGGGTCAGGTCGCTGGCGTAGGTGAGAAGGCAGGCGTGCAGCACCGGGTCGTCGCCCAGCGTGCCGTTGGCCCGCATCCACACCATCTGCCTGGGCGGAAGCGGACCGCTGCGGTCGAGCGGGCTGGTGGTCACATAGCGGATGTCCAGTGCCTGCATGCGGTCGGGCCGGGCCCGGTCCGGGTCGGCGGCCTCGATCTTCTTGATGCGAGGCTGCAGGGACTCCGGGTCGGGCACCTCCGGCATCGGGTCGGCGTGCTCGTACCCGTCCTCGGCGATGTGGAACGACGCTGCCAGCTGGAAGATGGCCCGGCCGTGCTGGATGGCCACCACACGCCGTGTGGTGAACGACCGGCCGTCGCGGATGCGGTCCACGTCGTAGAGCACCGGCGCTTTCGGGTCGCCGGCCCGCAGGAAGTAGGCGTGCAGCGAGTGCACCGAGCCTCGCTCCACCGTGCGGGCTGCCGCGACCAGAGCCTGGCCGGCCACCTGGCCGCCGAAGATGCGCTGGCGGTCGTCGTCGGGCGAGCGGCCCCGGAAGATGTTGACCTCGATGGCTTCGAGGTCGAGAAGGGCCACCACATTGTCCAGCGCCGTCTGCATCAGCCCATCATGCCCCGGTTGTGGGCAATAGCCTGCGGTCGTGACCACCACGCCGACCTCCGCCCTTCAGAGGCTCAGAGTCGAGCACGGGCTGAAGGCCCTGCGCTACTGCGGCGTGTCGGTCGTGAACGTGACGGTCGGACTCACTGTGCTGGCGATCTGCCATGGCGTGCTGGGGTGGCCCGCGGTCGGAGCCAACCTCGCGGCCTGGATGGTGGGCACCGCGCCCGCATACCTTCTGAGCAGGGCATGGGTGTGGCAGCGCAGCGGTCCTCACCGGCTGGGCGGCGAGGTGCTCACCTTCTGGGTGATGGCGCTGGTCGGCCTGGCGCTGTCGTCGCTGGCGGTGGCGGTCATCGAGCACTTCACGCAGCGCACGCTGCTCGTCGTGGCCGGCAACCTCGGTGCCTACGGCACTGTGTGGGTGGCCAAGTACGTGTTCCTCGACCGGGTGATGTGGCCCCGGGCCGGCGATGATGGACGATCGGCTCCGGCTCGCGGCTGAGGCAGCACGCGGCTTCATGCCGGCCGACGAGGGACTGGCCCTCCACCGGGCCGCCGCGTCGCTCGATGTGGACGGGCCGCTGCTGGAGGTGGGCAGCTACTGCGGCAAGTCGGCGGTGTATCTGGGCGCGGCCGCGCAGCAAACCGGGCGGGTGCTGTTCTGCGTCGACCACCACCGCGGCTCCGAGGAGAACCAGCCCGGCTGGGAGCATCACGACCCGGAAGTGGTCGACCCCGATCTGGGCGTGATCGACACGCTGCCGTTCTTCCGGCGCACCGTCGCCGACGCCGGCCTCGAGGGAACTATCGTCGCTGTCGTGGGCGACTCGCCGACGGTGGCGTCGCTGTGGGCCACTCCACTGGCGATGTTGTTCATCGACGGTGGACACGGCACCGAGCCCGCTCACCGGGACTACGAGGGCTGGACGCCCCATGTAAGGCCGGGGGGACTCCTGGCCATACACGACGTGTTCGAGAACCCCGCCGACGGTGGACGGCCGCCGTACGAGATCTGGTGCCGGGCCCTGTCCGAAGGGTTCTTCGAGGAGCAGGCGGCGGTCGGCTCGCTGCGGGTGTTGCGGCGTGTTGACTAGGGCTTTCGCCATCAGCTTGGGGCTGGTTCTGGTGGCTTCCGGATGCAGCGGCGAGCGGTCGTCGAGCCGCGATCCGGCCATGTCGGGAGGGGAGCCCGAGGCGACTGCGACCACCGCTCCGACGGTGTCGCGCACCACCTCGACCACCACGACCCGGGCGGAGGTCGACCCTCCCGTCACCACGTCCCCAGTGGACGAAGTGGAAGTTACGCCCCCCGTCACGTCGGTGGAGTCCGATCCCATCGGCTGGGAGGATCTGGAGCACCTCACCGTGGAGATCGACGGCGAGGTCGTGCGCCTGGAGGGAGGTAGGGCCACCGTGTCGTCGGGTGGCGCCTCGGCCAGCACCTTCACGCTCCAGAACCGCGTGGCCCAGGGTGACCTCGACGGCGACGGCGACGAGGACGTGGTCACCCACATCATCGAGCGATCCCCGGGGACGGGGGTCTTCCACCTGGTCGTGCCGGTGCTTGACGAGGGGGGCGCTGCCGTGGCGCAGCCCCCCATCTTCGTCGGCGACCGGATCGTGATGGACGCCATCACGGTGCGGGACGGTCTGATCGAGGTGTCGCTGTTCGACCGGGCCCAGGACGAACCCTTCACCGTCATCTCCCGGCACACCACGCTGGAGATCGATCTGTCGGGGTCGGCACCGCTGGTGACGGTGATCGATACCGAACCCATCGAGGAGAAGCCGCTGCCAGGCCCCGAACGTCCGGAGGTGACAATCCGCTTTGAGCCGGGAGCGGTGAGCGCCGCGGAGTCCGGGACCATCGACTTCCGCGAGCGCCAGACCTACACGGTGTACGCATCGGAGGGCCAGCCGTTCACCGCCACGCTGCGAGCACCCCTGGGTGTATGGCTCGATGTCCGCCTGGACCACTTGGTGGTCAACTCCGCCGCCCGGCGGTCCCAACTTGTGGAGGCGGAGTTGCCGGCCACCGGACCGTGGAAGGTGACTGTGGTCTCCTCGCACGCAGGAGAGTCCGGCTACGAGCTCACTGTCGAGGTACTACCGCTGGGCGGCGCGGACCCCGCGTCCACGACTACTACGGAGGCGGTGACTGTGCCCCGACCGGTCACCCCCGACGACGACGGTGACGTCGTCTACCTGACCTTCGACGACGGCCCCCATCCCGACTACACCCCGCAGGTGCTCGACGTCCTGGCCCGTTACGACGCTAGGGCCACGTTCTTCGTGGTGGGCTCGTTGGCGCAGGCCTACCCCGACATCATCCAGCGCATCGCGGCCGAGGGTCACACCATCGCCAACCACACCTGGAAGCACGAGGACCTGGCCGGGCTGTCCCGGGCGGCCTTCGACGAGACGATCAGCCGGACCCAGATGGTGTTGGGGGACCTCGCCACGCCCTGCCTGCGCCCTCCGTACGGCTCGATCGACGCCTTCACGAGGGAATGGGCGTCGGACCACGGCCTGTCGCTGTTGACGTGGGATGCCAGCCCCTCCGACTGGCTCCGTCCCCCGGCAGAGGAGATCGCCGACTACATCGTGCAGTTGGCCAGGCCCGGAGTAGTCCTGCTGATGCACGACGGTGGCGGCGACCGCTCCGCGACGGTGCAGGGCCTGGACATGGCTCTGGAGCGGCTGGCCGACCGTGGCCTGCGCTACGAGCCGGTCTGCCGCTGATCGCAGCAGACCTCCGGCCATTGCTCAAAGCGGCGCCGGCGCGTAGGCTCTGCCGCGCCGACAGGCAGCGAAGCCGGTACGAACCCGGCACTGTCCCGCAGCGGTGATGCTCGGCGGCTCCGGCCGCTGAGACGAGTCCGATCGCCTGGCTGCCGGCTCGACGATCCGACCCTCGAGGTAAGGGAAGGCTCGTGCGGTGGCACTCCCGCTGCTCGGCCCTCGAACTCGAGCAGAAGGGAGAACCAGATGACCGACACCGCAACCAGGCGAGCTTCCCTGTGGGCCAGGCTCCTGCTGGCGCTGCTCGCCCTAGGGCTGGCAGCGACCGCCTGCGGCGACGACAGCGACGACCGAGCGGCTGAACCTGCTGCACCGACGACGACGACTCCGATCGCGCAAGAATCGACTGATGTCGACGAAGCGCCCGAGCCCGCTCCGGCTCCGGAGGACGGGGAGACAGTCGACGACCCTGAGCCCGCGTCCGGCGATGAGAACGCCAGCGACGCGACCGAACCGGAGGACGAGGAGCCCGGCGACACGGCCGCGGGGGAGGAGGAGCCCGCCGCGGTCGACGAGAGCGCGCCCGCGCCCGATCCCGCCCCGGCCATCGAGCGAATCGTGTCGATCTCGCCGACTGCGACCGAGATGGTCTTCGCCATCGGCGCGGGCGATCGGATGGTGGCCGTAGACCAGTTCTCGTACTACCCGGAGGATGCCCCGGTCACCGATCTCGACGGCTGGAACCCCAACATCGAGGCAATCGCCTCCTACGACCCCGATCTGGTGGTGATGCAGACCAGCGGCGATGTCGGCGCCAGCCTGGAGGCACTGGGAATCGAGGTGTGGGCTCACGACGCCCCGTTCGTGTTCGACGACGTGTACGTCCAGATCGAGCAGCTCGGCGAGGTCACCGGCCAGACGGAAGAGGCCGCCGCGCTGGTCGCCGACATGCAGGCCCAGATCAGCGAACTCATCGCGGCCGCGCCCGACGCGTCCGGCCTGACCTACTACCACGAACTCGACAACACGCTCTACACCGTCACCAGCAGCACATTCATCGGGCAGGTGTACGGCTTGTTCGGCCTCACCAACGTTGCCGACCCGGCAGACGCCGACGGCAGCGCTTGGGGCTATCCGCAGCTCAGCGACGAGTACCTCGTGGACGCCGACCCCGACGTGATCTTCCTGGCCGACACCCTGTGCTGCGGCCAGAACGCGCAGACCATCGCGGCCCGCCCCGGCTGGGACCAACTCACCGCGGTGCAGACCGGCCGGATCGTCGAGCTCAACGACGACATCGTGTCGCGCTGGGGTCCCCGCTTGGTGGACTTCATCGCGGCCATCTCCGATGTCCTAGTGTCGATCGGCGCGGCGAGCTAGACGCCTGACGGGCAGGTGGGCCTGACGTGAGCGACCCTCAGCACTCGGGCGGATCGAGCGCTGTCCTGCAGGCGTCCGGCCTGCGGCCGCGTTCGCTGATGGCCGGTCTGGCCGCGGCTGCTGTCGCCGTGGTCGCCGGACTGACTATCGGCCCGGTGGACATTGCCGCGCACCGGGTGGCGCTGCAGCTGCTCGACGGCCTGCCAGGGTTGACGATCGACTCCGGATTGAGCGACGCCCACGCGGCCATCGTGGAGCAGATCCGGCTGCCTCGGGTGGTTCTCGGCCTGTTGGTGGGGGCCACCCTGTCCGTCAGCGGCGCCACTTACCAGGGCGCGTTCCGCAACCCGCTGGCCGATCCGTACCTACTCGGTATCGCCGCCGGAGCCGGGCTCGGGGCCACCATCGCCATCACCAGCAACCTGGGCGACGGGGCCGGCGTCTTCGACGCGGTGCCTCTGGCCGCCTTCGCCGGAGCGCTCATCTCGGTGACGGTGTCGTACGTGGCCGGCCATCTCGGGGGCCGCTCCACCGCTTCGCTGATTCTGGCCGGCATCGCAGTGGCCAGCTTCCTCACCGCCTGCCAGACGTACGTGCTGCAGGCCAACAGCGACGCGTTCCGCCAGATCTTCGCCTGGATCCTGGGCCGGATCGCCACATCGGGATGGTCCGAGCCCGCGCTGATGCTGCCGTACTTCGTGGTGACCGTGGCCGTGGTGCTGCGCTACCGCCGAGCCCTCGACGTGCTGGCCGTCGGCGACGAGGAGGCCGCCGCGCTGGGCCTGGAGCCCCGCCGGATCCGCCTAGTCGTAGTGCTGGCCGCCTCGCTCGGCGCCGCTGCGGCGGTGTCGGTGAGCGGGCTCATCGGCTTCGTCGGCATCATCGTGCCCCACACCGTGAGGCTGGCGTTCGGCTCCAGCAACCGGCTCGTGCTGCCGCTGTCGGTGCTGTTCGGAGGAGCGTTCATGGTGCTTGCCGATCTGGCGGCCCGCACCGCGCTGGCGCCGGCGGAATTGCCCATCGGCGTAGTGACCGCGTTCCTGGGCGCCCCCTTCTTCGTGCTGGTGCTGCGCACCAGCCGCAGGGAGATCTGGTGACCCCCGCCGTCCGCGTGCAGCATCTGGACGTGACCCTCGACGGCACGCATGTGCTACGGGGCGTTGACCTGGCCGCGTCGACGGGGGAGTGGGTGAACATCATCGGTCCCAACGGCGCCGGCAAGACGACCCTGCTGCGAGCGTTGCTCGGCTTGGTGGCCTTCGATGGGGAGATCGCCATAGAAGGGCTCAGCGACCGGCGCCGGTCGGCCCGGGCCCGCAAAGTCGCCTACGTCCCGCAGACGCCGGTGATCCCTCCGGGCATGCGGGTAGCCGATTACGTGCTGTTGGGACGCATCCCCCACCGGGGCGTATTCGCTGCCGAGACCGCCAACGACCGCAGGATCGCGGCCGAGGTTCTTGCACGCCTCGACCTGGAAGGCTTCGGTGACCGGTCCGTCCAGTCGTTGTCGGGCGGCGAGCGCCAGCGGGCGGTGATGGCCCGGGCCTTGGCTCAACAGGCCGATGTCCTGCTCCTCGACGAGCCGACCACCGCCCTCGACCTGGGTCATCAGCAGGATGTGCTTGAGTTGGTCGATGCGCTGCGCCGCGAGCGCAGCCTCACCGTCATCGCCACGCTGCACGACCTGACCTTGGCGGCCCGCTACGGCGACCGAATAGCCATACTCGCCCGAGGGCGTGTCGCTGAGACCGGGCCACCCGCAGAAGTGCTCACGGTACAGAACATCTCGGAGTACTTCGGCGCCAGCGTGCGCATCGTCGACGACCCCGAGGGCCCAGTGATCGTTCCCACGACGGCCGCAAGCGCCCAGAATGGAGACCAACCATGACTGCCGCCGACTCCGCTCCCGCTGGCGATTCCCCGCCTGCCGCCGATTCCCCGCCCACCGACGATCCCCGCCCGGGGGGGATGCGTGTCGCCAAGAGCCTGGTGCTGGTCAACACCGGCGACGGCAAGGGCAAGTCCTCGGCCGCGTTCGGCATGGTGCTGCGGGCCAGGGCCCGGGGCTGGCCGGTGGCGGTGGTGCAGTTCCTCAAGTCGGACGACTGGGTGACTGGCGAGCAACTGATGGCCGAGCCGCTCGGGGTTGACTTCTGGTCGCTGGGGGAGGGCTTCACCTGGGACAGCGACGACCTGACCCGCGACGAGGCCGAGGCCCGTGAGGCGTGGCGGCACGGCAAGGCGGTGGTGGAGGCGGGCGAGCACCGGCTGGTGGTGTTCGACGAGATCACCTACCCGTTGAACTGGGGCTGGATCGACGCCGCCGAGGTGGAGGCTACGTTCCGCAACCGCCCCGAGGGTGTGTCGCTGGTGCTGACCGGCCGGGACGCGCCGGGCTGGATGATCGAGCTGGCCGACACCGCCACCGAGATGGTCAAGGCCAAGCACGCCTACGACGCCGGGATCCTGGCCAAGAAGGGCATCGACTTCTGATGTCGCCTTGCGGGTGCCCGGCAAGGAACTTCTGTGACTTTTCCACCTCTACGGTGGCTTTTTCACAGAAGTTCGGGCGGACCCGCGGCAGGGGCTCGGTCTGGTGACGCTGACCGTCCTCACGGGAGGGGTCCGCTGCGGCAAGTCGGCCGCGGCGGTGGCGGCCGCTGCGACCTCAGGTGCGCCGGTGACGTACATCGCCACGGCCGAGCCGGGCGACGACGAGATGGCCGAGCGCATCCAACGTCATCGCGCCGAGCGGCCTGCCCACTGGACGACCCTGGAGGAGCCCCGGGACCTTGCGACCGCAGTCGCCTCGGTGGATCTGGACGCGACACTGGTCATTGACTGCCTCGGCATGTGGGTCACCAACCGGTTGCTAGAGGACCCCCCTCCGGCCAGTGCCGCGGTGGTTGAGGAGGCCGCTGGGCTGGCCGGCGAGTTGGCTGCCCGGCCCGGGTTGACGCTTGTGGTGACCAATGAGGTCGGCTCGGGCGTGGTGCCGGCCACGCCTCTGGGACGGGAGTTCCGGGATCTCCTCGGCTCCGTCAACCAGGCAATGGTGCGGGCCGCCGACGCCGCCTATCTGGTGGTCGCCGGCCGGCTGCTGCCACTCGTCGACCCGGCCGACGGGTTGGGTCCTACAGGACGGGGCGAGTGAGGACGCAGGCCCCTGTTGGCCGAATTGGCAGCGTTCAGGTCCCTATAGGGCGCTCTCCGCTGCCAGTTCGCGTGCGGGCGCGGCTGTGACAGCGGAGAGCGGCGTTCTTGGAGGGCTGCTTGATGACCTTCCCGGTCCGGACGGGTCCGCACGTGACGAGGTAGCGGCCCGGGCGGCCACCGTGCTGCGCCCGGTCGGCGCCTTCGCCCGTCTCGACGCGGTGGCTGCCTGGCTGGCCGGCTGGCAGGGCACTGACACACCGCGGGTGGACCGGCCCCATGTGTTGGTGTTTGCCGCCGACCACGGCGTGGCCGCCGACGGCGTGAGCGCCTACCCGGCGGAGGTCACTGCGGCCATGGTCGACGCCATCAAGAGCGGTGTGGCCACGGTCTCCGTGCTCGCCCGCGAAGTCGGCGCGACCCTCGAACTGGTCGACGCGGGGGTGGGACGCCCCACCGGCAACATCCGTGTCACCGACGCCATGAGCGGCGACGAGTTCGATGCGGCCGTGACTGCCGGCGCGGCTGCGGTCGAGAGGGCCGACGCCGACTTGCTGGTGGTGGGCGAGATCGGGATCGGCAACACCACCGCGGCCGCGGCGGTGGCGGCCGCCGTGCTGGGCGGGGAGGCCGCCGACTGGGTCGGTCCCGGAACCGGCGTGGTCGGAGCGGCACTGGCCCGCAAGTGTGACGTGGTCCAGGCTGCGCTCGACCGGGTGGGGACGGTCCCGCCTCTGGAGGCGTTGAGACGCCTGGGGGGCCGGGAGTTGGCGGCCATGGCGGGAGCGGTGGCCGCCGCACGCCGACGCCGGTTGCCGGTGGTGCTCGACGGGTTCATCGCCACCGCCGCGGTCGCTCCGCTGGCGGTGGCTCGCCCCGGCAGCCTCGATCACTGCATCGCCGGGCACTGCTCGGCTGAGCCCGGCCACCAGCGGGCGCTGGAGACGCTGGGGCTCGACCCGCTGATGCGGCTCGATCTGAGGCTGGGGGAGGGGTCGGGCGCGCTGGTGGCCGTGCCCATCATCCGGATGGCCGCAGCCGCGGTGACCGACGTGGCCACCTTCGAGGAGTGGGGTCTCCAGCAATGAGCCTGCGGGGGGCGTGGGCGTTCCTTACCCGCCTGCCCGGTGGCGCCCATCCCGAGACCGACCGGGACTTGGGCCGCAGCGTTCCATGGTTCCCGGTGGTGGGTGCGGTGGTCGGAGCCCTGTCAGGTGCTGTCTACTGGGCCCTCCACGGGCCTCTTGGGGCGCTATTGGCTGCGGTGCTGGCCGTGGCGGCCGGCGCGGTCGTCACCGGCTGCTTCCACGAGGACGGCCTGGCCGACACCGCCGACGCGCTCGGCGGGGCAAGCCGGGAGCGGCGGCTGGAGATCATGAGGGACTCCCGTGTTGGGGTCTTCGGGGTGCTGGCGCTGGTGCTGTCGACACTGGTTCGGGTATTCGCGGTGTCGTCACTGGCAGCCACCGGCGGGCTGATCGCGCTGGTGGTGGCCCACATGCTGGGCCGCACGATGGCGGTGGCGGTGATGGGCGTGGCCCCCGCAGCCGCCGACACCGGCCTGGGCCACAGCTACGCGGCCCACCTGCCTCGGGCCTGGACCGCGGCAGTGGTCGTCCTGTCGTCAGCAGTCGCGGTCGGCCTCGGCTTGACGGGCACCGTGTCGCTCACAACTGCGGCAGCCGGAGCAGCGCTGGTGGCCCTTGTCGCGCGGCGGGCATTCGGAGGCATCACTGGTGACGTCCTCGGAGCAACCGAGCAGGTCACCGAGATGGCTGTCCTGGTGTCAGCCGCCGCCCTGGTGAGCACTCACGGCTGGTCCTGGACCTGAATCAACCTCGAGTGCTCCGGATCAGCACCTGGAGCGAAGGATCAACTGACTCTCACCCTGCGACCGTTAGCCTCGGCGCGGCAGGCTCGAAACATGCAGGAGGCAGCCATGCGGAGCCATGAAATCGACTACCAGATCTACGGAGACGACCTCCAGTTCGTTGAGGTCGAGTTGGACCCCGGCGAGATCGTTGTCGCCGAGGCCGGCGCCATGATGTACATGGAACAGGGCATCACTTTCGAGGCCAAGATGGGCGACGGCTCCGATCCCGATCAGGGCGGCTGGGGCAAGCTCAAGTCGGCGGCCAAGCGCGGTATCACCGGCGAGGGGTTGTTCATGACCCACTTCATGAACAGCGCGCCCCAGGGCAAGCAGCGGGTGGCCATGGCCGCGCCCTATCCCGGCAAGATCCTGCCCATCAATCTGGCCGCGGCCGGCGGGCAGCTCATCGCCCAGAAGGACGCGTTCCTGTGCGCGGCGTCGGGCACCAAGCTCGACATCGTCTTCAACCGCAAGTTCGGCACCGGCCTGTTCGGGGGGGAGGGCTTCATCCTCCAGTCAATCTCCGGCGACGGCCTGGCCTTCATGCACGCCGGCGGCACCATCATCGAGAAACAGCTCCAGGGCGAGACCCTGCGGGTCGACACGGGCTGCATCGTCGCCTTCCAGCCGTCGATCCAGTACTCGATCGAGCGGGCCGGCAACCTCAAGTCGATGGTGTTCGGTGGCGAGGGCCTGTTCCTGGCCACCCTCACCGGGGTGGGCCGGGTGTGGCTCCAGTCGATGCCGTTCAACCGGCTCGCCGACCGGGTGGTGGCCAACCTGAGGCCCGGCGGCTCCCAGGG
>VYCM01000086.1 GCA_009843915.1 Acidimicrobiaceae bacterium
CGGTGGGCGCCGGACTGGTCGAGCGGGGCGCGATCCTCATCGACGCCGACCAGATAGTCAGGGACCTTCAGCAGCCGGGCCAGCCCGTCTTCGAGGCCATCGTGAAGCGGTGGGGTCCCGTTGTGGTCGCAGCCGACGGCACCCTGGACCGGGCCGCGGTGGCCGCAGTGGTGTTCAAGGACTCAGGCGAGCTGGACGCGCTCAACGCCATCGTCCATCCGGCGGTGGGCGCCGAGATGGTCAGGCGCAGGGCCGCGGCTGCCGAGCAGTCGCCCGGTTCCGTAGTCGTGCTCGACATCCCGCTGCTGGTGCGCCCCGGCGGCCAGCCCATCGCAGAGCGCTACCGCGACCTCTCGGGCATTGTGGTGGTGGACGCCGACCCTGAGATTGCCGTGCAGCGCCTCGTGGCCCAGCGGGGACTCTCCGAGGAGGACGCCAGGGCCCGCATCGCCAGCCAGGCCGACCGCGAGTCGCGCCTGGAGGTGGCCGATTTCGTGATCAGCAACGACGGAACCCTCGAAGAACTGGAGCCCCAGATCGACGCCTGCTACCGCTGGGCCGCCTCCCTGGCCTGACTCAGCTCAAGCCCGGTCCCGGATAGACCAGCTCGCCCCACGTCTGGGCGTCGGTCTCCAGCATCGCTTCCATCGCCGACGCATCGGGCAACGGTCCGACGTCCAGTTCGGAGACCATGGCGCTCATGGCCACCACGTGTCCCAGCCGCTGGCAGCGCTGCAGGTTTTCGGGATGGGAGAGGAAGCCGCACAGGAACCCGGCCGCGAAGGCGTCGCCCGCGCCTCTCGGACCCACGATCGGCCCCCGCAACGCCGGCTCGAAGTGGGCTTCGCTCGCGGTGAACGTGTGGACGCCGACCGCGCCGTCCTTCACGACGACGACTTGCGGCCGCGGTAGAGCGGACCTCACCTGCGACGGCTCTGAGAACCCCCAGACCGCGGCGGCTTCGTCCGACCCGACGAAGACGACGTCGGCGAGGTTGGCAGCCTCCAGGAACAGCTCGCCCGGGGGTCCGTCTGGCCAGAGCGCGGGACGCCAGTTGAGATCGAACGACCGCACGGCACCGGCCGGCTTCGACAGCAGCGCCATGACCAGCTCCCGGCACCCGTCCGACAGGGCCATCGTGATCCCGGTGAGGTGGACGGCCCTGGCGTCGAGGCACGCCTCGACTAGAACGGTCTCTGGGGACATCTGCGACGCGGCCGACCCCTTCCGGTAGTACTGGACCCGCTGGCCGCGCTCGGGCGAGTCCCGCAGCATCAAGCCGGTGGGCGTGTCGTCGCACAGGCCGACGAGCGAGGTGTCGACCCCGCCAGCCGCGACGGCGTCCATCACCAGCGACCCGGCCATGCCGGTGTCCAGGCGGCTCACCCAGGCGCTGCGAAGGCCCAGTGCGGCGCAGTACAGGGCCACGTTCGACTCCGCCCCGCATATGTCCCAGGCGAAGGCGTCGGCCGCCGTGCCCGGATCGCGGTACAGGGTGAGCATCGACTCGCCGACAGCGACGACATCGAAGCGGGGAGCGGGTGGCTCAGAGCCGGTCGAGGTCACCGGCCGCCGCGCTCACCGGTCAGGATCGGGGTCTGTAGCGCCGGCCGGGCTGCCGTCTCCGTCCAGCGGTTGAAGCAGCCGCAGCAGGTGGCTGGTGGAGACCTCAATCAGCTCCGTCATGGCCCGAGCGGCCTCGGCCTCGTCCCGATCCTGGATCGCCCGGGCCACCCGGGCATGGTGCTCGATGGTGGTGGCCGGGCCACCGGGCACCTGGACGGTCACCCGCCGGCTGCCCTCCAGCGCCACCCTGATGGTCTCGGCCATCTGGGCCAGCACCGGGTTCGCGGCGGCGCGGAACACCGCGTCGTGGAAGGCCAGGTCAGCTTCGATGTAGCGGTTGAAGTCGCTGACCGACGCCGCCATGGCGTCGTACTGGGCCCGGAGCTCCGCGGCCGCTTCGTCGCTCCGCCGACGGGCGGCCAGCCGGGCCGCCTGGGGCTCGATCACCAGGCGCACCTCGGCGACGTGGCTGAGCGTCGTCGGTGCCGACCGCGCCGCGATGCTCCAGCGCAGGACGTCTGGGTCGAGCAGGTTCCACGACCGGTGGTCGGCCACCACGGTGCCCGCTTTCGGGCGGGACTCGATCAGCCCCTTGTCGCGCAGCAGGCCGAGGGCCTCCCGGACAACGGTGCGGGACACGCCCAATTCCGCCGACAGGTCCTCCTGGTTGGCGAACCGGTGCCCGGGCGGGTAGGTGCTGTCAATGATCCGGTAGCCGATGCTCTCAACCGTGCGCTGGCGCAGACCGGTGCCCGTGCGGGCGTCAAAGTCCATCCTGGCAAGCCTAGTAGGGTGCTCTTGCGTCGATCACTAGTCTTATGATATTATTAATAGAACGATAGGATCGCATTCGCACCTCCCCATGAAGATCACCGGCATTACACCCCATGTCGTCGGCAACAGCTGGAAGGACTGGCTCCTGGTGCGCGTCGACACCGACGAGGGAATCCACGGTGTCGGCGAGGGAACCGTCAACGTGTTCGCCCGCACCGTCGAGGCGGCCATTCTGGAGCTCGAGGAGCGGATCGCCGGCCACGACCCCTTCGACATCGAGGCGCTGCTCCTCGCCATGCAGCGAGACGTCTACACCGACGGCGGGCAGGTCCACGGCGCGGCGGTCGCCGCGGTCGAGATCGCCTGCTGGGACATCATGGGCAAAGCGCTGGACCTGCCGGTGCACAAGCTGCTCGGAGGGCGGCTGCGCGACCGGGTCCGGGCCTACGCCAACGGCTGGTACACCGTGGACCGCACCCCCGAAGCCTTCGCCGAAGCCGCCCGCGGGGTGGTGGAGCTGGGCTTCACGGCCATGAAGTTCGATCCGTTCGGAGCGGCCTGGATGGCCCAAAGCGGCCACGACGAGGACCTGTCGATCTCCCTCGTCGAGGCGGTCCGCGCCGCGGCCGGCCCCGAGGTCGACCTGATGATCGAGGCCCACGGCCGTTTCGGGGTGTCCTCGGCGCTGCGCATCGCCGAGCGGCTCGCTCCCTTCCGCCCGGCGTGGTTCGAGGAGCCCGTCTCCCACCACAACATCGGTGTGCTCACCAGCGTCGCCCGGCAGTCGCCCGTTCCGGTGGCCACCGGCGAGTCGTTCTCGAGCATCCAGCAGTTCGCCGAGCTTCTCGCCGGCGGGGCGGTGGGCATCGTCCAGCCCGAGCCCGTCCACCTGGGCGGCATCTGGCGCACCCGGCAGGTCGCGGCCATGGCCGAGGCCAGCCACGCCGTAGTGGCGCCCCACAACGCTCAAGGCCCGATCTGCTCGGCGGTGAGCGCCCAGCTCGGAGCATGCGTGCCGAACTTCTACGTCCAGGAATCCTTCGACATCTTCAACGAGAGCTGGACGCGCGACCTGGTCCACCCGCCCATCAACGTGGTCGACGGCCACGTCGAAGTGCCGGAGGGACCCGGACTGGGAGTCGAGATCGACTGGGACGGTGTCGAGAGGCACTCCAGCCGCCGGCCGCACTCGCTTGAGCTGTTCGCCGAGGGCTGGGAGCAGCGAGGCCTGACCCAGGATCCGAACTGACCACCATCATCCAACCAACCAAGCAAACCAACCAACCAGAAACCCGAACCCTAGGAGGGAACCAATGAGCAAGACAGCCAACAGGCTTCAAAGCCTGCGCGACTCGAGCCTGAGCCGCCGCAACTTCGTCATCGGCAGCGGCGCAGCCGCGGTCGGTGGCGCCACGTTGCTGGCCGCCTGCGGCGACGATGACGAGGCCGCGCCAGCGGCGACGACCACCGCCGCCCCGGCCACAACCGCCGCGCCCACCACCACCGCGGCCGCCGAGACCGGCGTCGGCACGACGACGCTCGGGTCGAACTACTCGGACGAGAAGCCGAGGAACGCGCTGGCCGCAGCCGTGGCCGCCACCGGCGTCGACACGATCATCAACACCATCGACCACAACACCTACCAGGAGAACTTCAACACCTACATCCAGCAGCCCGACGACGTGGTGGCCTGGTTCGCCGGCTACCGCATGCGGGCCTTCGCCAGCAAGGGCGTGGTGGGCGACATCTCCGACGTGTGGGACAACCTC
>VYCM01000116.1 GCA_009843915.1 Acidimicrobiaceae bacterium
GACAGGTCGCTTGACAGCAGCGTCTGCGCTGCGGCTGAGACCTTTGCACCAGCGGCTGCCGCGGTTTCGCGGCTCTTCTGTGCTCCGCGGCCTGCCGTCTTCGCTGCGCTGGTCACTGCCGACGCAGTGCCTCTCGCTGCGGTCGCCGCGGTTTCACGGCTCTTCTGTGCTCCGCGGCCTGCCGTCCTTGCTGCGCTGGTCACTGCCGACGCAGTGCCTCTTGCAGCGGTCGCCGCGGTTTCGCGGCTTTCTTGTGCTCCGCGGCCTGCCGTCTTCGCTGCGCTGGTCATCGCCGACGCAGTACCTCTCGCTGCGGTCGCCGCGGTTTCGCGGCCCTTCTGTGCTCCGCGGCCGGCTGTCTTTGCTGTGCTGGTCATCGCCGACGCAGTACCTCTCGCAGCAGCCACAGCCGTGTCCTTCGAGGCCATCCGCCGCCGCGGACGCGGTGCTCGCGGTCTGCTGTCTTCAGAAGGGGTGGAGGCATCGGATGATCCCGTGTCTGCCTGCACGAGCCGACACGGTAGCCGCAGGCGACGCACCAAAGCCGGTCCACATGAGCCTGTCCGGATGGCCTGGCGTTGGCGCTAGTCGATGAGACGGTCCACTGCCGCCTTGATCATGCCTCTGACCTCGGTACTTTCGCTGCACTTATGGAATCTCGCCTCTAGAGTTATGGAATCCTGGCGGTGGTTGGCAGACGCCTAGCCTGACTCGGATATATCAACCCGCTCACACCCCACTGACTGACTGATACGGGTTTGTGATTCGCGGCAGCCCCTACAACTCCCGATGCTTGAAGTGCTTGCCCCAGCGCTCAACAAATCTCGCAAGCCGCCCGTCGATGTGCTCCACATGACGGGTTGCGGGCAAGACGACGAAGGCACGGTCGCCGGTGCCAACGACCCGCGGATGCTCGTCAAGATCGAAGTCCGCTAGGCGTTCGTAGCGCCAACTGTCCACCTCGGTCTCGGGCGTGTCGCCTTTGCGCCGCCTGTAGCTCTGGTAGACGACGACCGTCTGGCCTCGCTGCACGAAGGGTCTCACCTCATTCAGATAGGCGTGCTTCGTGGATAGCCGCTCCTTCTCTTCCATCTCGCAGGGGTATAGGCCATTGTCAGGATCAATGAGCACGATCTTCGCATCTCGGGTTTCTTCCAGCGCTCGGCATAGCCATTCGTGACGCTTGCTCCGGTTTGGGACGTGCTCCGTGAAGAAGACAGCATCCTCTCCGAGAATCTCGCGACGGCGCTCGACCTCTCGAACTGTGCGCGTCTGTCCGTCAACGATGTCCAGAAGAACGCCGCAGAGATCTTCGTCGTAACGGTGGAACTCTGGCTTGCGCAGATAGTGCAGCTTCACTTCCGGTCGCAGGTACCAGACGACACCGAGGCGATAGCGGGGCTTGGCTAGGGGCTCGATTCCCCCAAGGGTGCGCAGCAGGCCGTACTTGCCGTAGTCGCCAACGTCACCGACGAACTTGTCCTGCATCTTCGACTCACTCCGGCGATCCCGGTCAGACACCCTGCCGCACAGGGTTGCTCAGCGCAGAACCTAGTGCCGCTGGGGCCCAGTAGGGTCGCACCGTGCTGAAAGTCATCCACCTGCCAGAGGGCACCGGCCCCAGCGGCGAGCACTCCTACCGCATCGAGTTCGAGGCCCAAGAGACGGGCGGCTACTCCTTCGCCCTGACATGCGTCCTCGACGGCGTGCGCGCCCCCTTCGGCTTGCCTCGGCGCATCATCGCCGACGACGAGTTGGACGCCGCCATCGAGGATGCCAAGCGGGCTGCCGCCCGCCAGGTCGGTGGCGCTAGCCACCCGGATGGCCCTGCCTGACTAACCGGGCGTGGGCGAGGGGACTCCCCGTCAACCCGCTGAACCCCTGGGACCGGGCGGGGGGAGACTCGCCGGAGCACACTTCGCTAGCGTGGGCAGGGTGAGCTGGGGGCGCAAGGTTCTTCGCCGCATAGCCACCGCTCTAGCAATCAAGCTCACTCTGAGGCTGCTGTCTCGGGTAGGCATGGGGGCCGCGATCGCATCGTTTGGCTGGCTGGTGGGCATAGCTGTCTCGCTGGGCCTGCTGGTGGTGGAGGAAGTCGTGATAGTGGGCGTTGACCGCCTGCAGGAGCGGAGGAATCGAGCCCGATAGCCGGGAGCGTGTAGCCAGCTAGCTACTGGACCGACCCGTCTTGCGTGCATGACTGGGGTCCAAGGCCAGATCCTGCTAGTTCGCGTCAAGACCGTCGCCGAGGCAACCGCCAAACCCCTGCTCCCGTCCGCTGACCTCGGAGTCTGTGATGTCGCGCCCGCCTCCCATCCGCAGCCCAAATGGCGTCACGCGACCGACTGTTCGGTGGCCCTAGCCGCCCAATCGGCGATCCGTATGAGGGCTCCTCGGGGAGTGTTCTGGAGGTGCCAGTTCCATCCCAGAATTGTCGCCGGACGCCTTGGCTCGACATCCCCAAGCGACGGGGGGACCGACCAACATCGACTCCTGCCGCCGGGGCCGTCCCATTCCGCAACAGGGTCGACCTCCGACAACTTGACTCCAGTGGCGCACTCGAAGCCCTTGATCACGGACATGCCGTTGAGCAACAGCACATCGAACTGCGTTGACGACAGCAAGCTCAGCAGTGTCTGTTCGCCGTGCTTCAACAGAGCCTTCTGCGCCTCCTCGGACCCGAGGTTGCTCCATGTCTCCTCAGTTGCCCATGGCGCGAGGTCGATGTGGCACGCACCACCATCGTGCAGCGTGCCTAGGCCAGCGATCTCGAAGATCGCCTCCAGGGGATCGAACCAACTCTCGTAGGGGTTGCCATCGAAGTAGTCGCTGCACGCCTGTGCGACAGCGGAGCACTCAGCTGGACCCGCGGCGCTCCAGTCCCTCAGCCCGCGCGATTCCAACGTTGCCAATCGCTGACCGTTGCCTCGCAGCGGATGGCCCTTCCTGTCGTAGAACTCCTGGCCGCTGGGGTTCAGCCCGACGGACGCGACCCGTGCCTTCTCGGCGCGGCCGAAGAACGGCACCGGGCATGCCCACTCGATGACGGACGGGAAGTTCCGAGGCCTGTGTCGGAGCGAGTTGACCGCTGTCTCGATCACATGAGTCAACGAATGCAGCGGTTCGGTCATCACGAGTCCCCAGGTGCCCAAACGGCGGGTGGCAGTCCGTTTCCCGGGGGTGGAGGCAGCGGATCCCCGACGTCGTCGTGACCCCATCTTCCTGTGACCCTGCTCGTGATCCTGTCCACTAGCGCAGACGGTGCCTGCCGCGTGCACACCACAGTGCGCAATGCCCTGTCGCATTGAATCTCATTGAGCCAATCCAACAGATGCTCGGCGACGGTGTCCTCGCCGCTAAAGACCGGGATACTCGACAAGGCCCCACACAGTGTCGGCCCAAGCGGCATCACGAGCATCGTGCCCGGCCCGAGCGGGGCGTTGTTTGCGCCCAAACCGACCAGAGGGCTCCCATCGGCCGCGGAACGGACGGTGAATGCTGGACTGTCGCCGAGAACGAACTCACATCCAGGGGGCGCGACTGCTACCTCCAGTGAATGCTGCTCGCACTCAACCAGCGTTCCTCCATACAACCCGGCTAACCGATCCGCATGGCTATGCGCCGCATGCTGCGTGAACGCCTCACGCGCACGCTCCACGCGGATCCGCCAAGGCAGAATTAACCCGCCCGGCTGGAGTTCGCGTTCCTGCCACGCCCACACCTCCATCGGATCGTTGCCAGCAGCCTCACCTCGCCGCTCGGCGAAGTGATGTGCAACCACCGCGGCTTCAAACCCGCGAACGAGGTGGACCACCATGAGTCGCCGCACAGCACCGCCTCCCGCTGTTCGATGGCGTTCGTCGTCTGCGATGATCTCGCGAGGGTCGCTTTCCTTGAGCAACTGTCCCGCGTCGGCTTCGGCGGACTCCCAGATCCGCTCCAGCGGCCGCACCCATTGCGGGGGCACGTAGTCGTCGCAGACCATCACATTGCGAGGGTGCGTCCGGTCGTTCACCTCGGCTGTGCCGACCGTCACAGAACAGACCCGAGGCGCTCCCGCTGCGTCCTTGTCGGCCCAGCGACGAATCAGCATCCGAGAGACCATGTGCGGCGCGGAGGTCACCTCGGGGGACCCTAACCTCGGATGCCTCTCGGCGAATCCCGCTTCTACCGTGAGACGGCTGCGCGTCGAGAGATCATCGGCTGCTGGAACTCAGTCCGAGGAACAAGTCCAGCACACAGAAGGGATCGCCCCTCAGCAGATGCCAGAACAACACCCGAATCCCAACCACTACGTGCAGACCATCAATTCTGTTTGTGCTGAGCTGGGCGGGGATCCCGAACGGAGACTCACGATCAACACCGTCGAACGGCGCCTGTATGGCCTTGCCAACGACATGCCGGAGGACGCCACGCTACGGGCGCTGGCAGAAGCGTGCGCCTACCGTTCGCGTCCAGAGGGCCACGATTCCCCATTCGCTTGCGGGCCGTATGCCCCCATGATCCCGCCCCAAGAGGACGGCGGCCCATCTTATCCGGCTCCGCTGAATGAGGTCGAAGATGAGGTATTGCTGGCGTGGGCCGAGTTCGCTCGCGACGATTCGCTGCACCCGCTGGTGCGGGCTCGTCTGGCAGACCTGCTGTGGGCTCGCCGACATGGCTCGCCGCAGGAGTGGTTCACCACCGCCGTCAAGTCGTATGTGGACCTCGAAGCCACCGATGTCGGGGTTCTCGAGTTGGTTGACGGCTTGTCGCGCGCCGTCGACATCTGCAAGGAGTCCAGCCATCTCGACTTGAGGGTCGGGCCTCTCGAAGTGCTGTCACGGTTGGCACGAGACACCCTCGACACCGACGACGGTCCATACGGGGTCGTCGTCAGAGCGGTGCGAACCCTCGCAGACAACGATCATCCGTGTACCGACCTGATTGATGACGCGATCGCGCAGTACGGCGATGTGCCGTTTCGGGTGGCGGATCTGTGTGAGATCGCGATCCGCGCCACAAGCGACCAGAACCAGAAACGACGCCTGAACCTGCAGCGGGTGCACGCGTTCAGGGATGCCGCCGAGCGATCCAGCGGGCTACTACGTGTCAACCACCTGCAGGCGGCCCGTGCCATTGCCGACAAAGCCCAACTCACCGAAGAGGTGCATCAGATCGCGGCCATGATCGAGAACACCGACATGGAGGGCGAGTGGCACACATTCGAAACCGACATCCCGCTCGACAGGGACGCGATGCGTTCAGAAGTGGATTCGGTGGTCGGGAATGACGACTTGTTGTCAGCGCTGCTCCGCTTCGCCCAGCGGGTGCCTACTGGAGATCCTGAGGAGACCGCGTCTGTGCTAGCAGTGCTGGCCAGCCAGTCGGTCATACATGCGTTGGCAACCAAGATGGTCTTTGGGCCCGAGAACATTGTCACGCAGATCACGAGCGGCGACCCGCTGCGCTCCTACGTCGACCGCGGTGAATACGACGCGCAGGCCATCGGCCTGTTCTCCGTCACAAGCGGAAGATTCGTCCTAGACGCTCTGCACGAGCGCTACGAACCCGACACAGAGATGATCGCCGATTGCTTCACAAGCACCGCCGTGCCACCCGACCTTGCAAGGCGCATCGCTGTGTCCTACCAGCACTGGCGCAACTCAGATCCCATCAGCGCCGTCTCAGTGATCGTCTTGACGATAGAGCCCATCGTGCGGCGCATCTGCCGCGCCGTCGGCATCCACATCACCGAAGCAAGACCACGAAGAACCGGAGAGACCCCGATAGGGAGCGTCCGCTCACTCGGCCCACTGATCGAGGATCTCGAAGTCCACATAGGCCCGATGTTCACGAGGTACTTGCAGGCATCACTCGTAGACCGATGGTCAACGAACCTACGAGGTCTACTGTGCCATGGGCTGGAGGAGGAACTGACCGAAGCCCAGTACGCCATCCTCTTCCATGTCGCGTGCGTGCTCAGGCTGATCTCGGCGGCATTGAGTCCTCCAGATCCGACCCTCCAAGATCGTTGAGACTTCAATGATCGTGGGACTTGCCCACCAGTCCTCTTGCGATTTCGCACCGGCAGCACCAGCTCGCCAATCGCGGGTCGCGGAACTTCGTGAATTGCCAGGTACGACTTAGCCTCGCGGGGTCGCCACACGCAGTGGGATCTTGTTCGTGTCCACACGGAGGGAGATCAGTGTCGGAGCCCAATACCCCACAGAAACCGCCCACCGAGCGCCGGGCGGAGGTCGAAGCCATGCTCGAGGCGGTCAAACAAGAAGTGGTCTTCATTCATTCCAGCAAGGACAAGCGTCAGCAGCTGTGGGATGCTCTCAGACCGGACCTCTGGCCGAAGCAAGCTGGATCGCTATGGCAAGAGTACGACGCGCTTTACAACACAGCTCAAGTGGTCCGTGTGCGCCGCATTCTTGATCAACCGGGCGGACGGTTCACCCTCGCCAAGCTCTACGAGCTGATCGAGAGGAACGCCGATCTCTACACGAGAACCGAATACGTCGCGCATTGGGACATGCCCGGCATCAGCCCCGAGTCTGCCCAAAGGGTGGCCAACGAAACCTATGACGAGTTCGCAAGCGAAGAGGATCCCGACGTCTTGGACCTTCCCAAGCTCCGGCGCATGCTGGCTCCACGACCGACCAAGCAGCGCCTCAAGGTCCCGCCAGAGGAGAAGGCCGCGTACGAGGCTAGCGGTACCCCGCGCTTCGACGCCTTCGCCAACCTTCGAGTCGCTCACAACGTCGACCGGTCGCAGTCTGATTACACACGAAGCGAGTTCGAGTCGCTCATCGCCGAACTCGAGAAGCGGTTGAAGCACGCCACGCTGCTTGTTACCCGGGCCGGGCTCGTCAGTGCGACTCCTGCAGGGCTGGACGACTTGACAGCGCCTCTGTGGGCGGTGTCACCCGCGGAGACGCCCCAGGAGCGACGCTTCTACTGGACCGAGAACGAAGTCCGGTTCGCGGAGACCCGGCGGGACCAGGCTTCCGAGGAGGATCGGCCCGCCGCAGAGGCTCTGCTTGAGAGCGCCCATGCCGAGCACCAAGCGGCGCACGATGCACTCCTCGGAGACACAGCTCAGTAAGGCGCTCATCAAGACGGAGTATCCGCAGGACAAGTGCGGGTAAAGGGCAACCCTCTGACCTCAGTGTTTGTGATCCCGCACCTACGCTAATTCGATGGTGTGACGGCAGCGCAGCACTTGCGATCAGCTAGTAAGCACTTCAGGACGGCGCACGATCTTGTGCTGTGGGGCGTCACCGGTCTTGAACAGGCGCAGCACGATTTCGGCTCTCTCATGGAATGCTCTGCCGGTGATCCACAACTCATCGAAGTAGTCGAACGTGAGAGTGTCCAGCACATGGTAGGGGGATGGTTTGGGTGCGTCGGGTTTCAGCCAGGCGGGACCGAAATAGTCATCGAGTTGCGCCGCGGCCAGGTTGGGTTCGAGCACTACGAACAACCACCTGAAGCTCGGAGCGTTCTCCATCTGACGCTTATCGGTCTTGGCGTTGATGCGGCCTTGGACCGTAGCCAGCATGTGCTCGTACTCGCCCCACGCCACGTCGGTCACGCTCGGAAAGGTTCGTACCATCCCACCGGCTGAACCCTCAGGCTCCGAGGCACGCCACACGAGGATGTGGCGAGGGGGTGCCTCACCTTCGTCAACAAGCAGTCGGGGGCACCAATAGCCGGTCTGTTGACCCCAACGAAGCAAGAACTCCTTGTATCCGATGCCGCGAGCAGATTCCCTCTGCCATGCGGCGATCCAGTTGTGGCTATCGAAGTGCTTCCGGGGGTCTACCAGCCGTTCGCCAACTGCCTCCACCATCTCCTGAGGTGTTCCTCCACGAGCCTCCACATCCACCAGCACCTCAATGAGCGCCTCGACCAGTTCCTTGGCGGGACACCTGTTGCTTTCGGGGGCGTAGTCGTAGATTTCCACGTCCCACACCAACGACAGCCGAGGATCAGGCCACTCCTTGCGCGAGCGCCACCGTACGAGAGCGTCATCGTCGGGGTGTTCTTCAGCCAGCTGGCTCTCGAACCGCCGACCGGCCTCGTTGGCGTCCCAGACGACCTCTACGTCAGCGATCCGCCCATCAACCATCTCGATCCGCCAGTCCGGTGTCGGAACGCTGCCAGGAGGCTCCAAGCGTTCGACGTGAACCAAGTCCTCAAACTCGCGGATGAGGCGGATTGCCAGCCGCTCTTCAACTGTGGAATCGTCCTCAGGCACGGCAGGCGAGGCTATCGGCACCATCGCCGCGCCCTCGTGGTCATGAGGGCCCTCGCTCAGGTCGTCTCTTCCTCCAGGCGAGATGTGAAGGCCGAGAGCTGTGTTGCGCCGTCCTGACCTCGGCAAATGGGCGCTTCTTCGCCCAGTCTCGGCCGCAAATGTGACAAACCCCCTCTCAGAATGTGAAGGTTGTCCCGCGAGGTGTTAGAACACCGAGGTCAGAGGGGGTCGCGAACACCCCACCGACTGACTAACTAAGGGGGTTATACCGGATGGTGCCGAAGTAGGTAGATAAGGCGAGGTCAGAGGCCGTTTTTGTCATACCCCTGTGGGATCATGGAGTCATGGCTCACAACGCACCCGGTAAGCACCACCGCCGAGGGATGACCCTGGCCGACCTGTTCCGCCGCTTCCCTGACGACGCGTCGGCTGAGGCGTGGATCATCGAACAGCGCTGGCCCGGTGGGGTACAGTGTCCGCATTGCGAGAGCGACCGGGTACAGGATGGAGCGAGGCATCCTTCTCAGCGGTTCCGTTGCCGTGACTGCGGCAAGCGGTTCTCACCGCGCACGGGCACTGTGATGGCCGACTCGAACATCGGCTACCAGAACTGGGCCATCGCCGTCTACGCGGTGCTGACGAACCTCAAAGGGGTGTCGTCGATGAAGCTGCACCGCGACCTGGGGATCACCCAGTCCTCGGCGTGGTTCCTGCTGCACCGCATCCGTGAGGCATGGAACAGCACCGAGGCCGAGCCCTTCGCCGGTCCGGTCGAAGCCGACGAGACATTCGTGGGCGGCAGAGCGAAGAACATGCACGCCAAGCGCCGCCGCGAGGCCATCACAGGCCGAGGCCCGGTCAACAAGACCGCGGTGGTCGGGATCAAGGACCGGGCCACCAACAGGGTCGCTGCGGCCCCTGTGGCCGACACGTCGGCCCGGTCGCTGGTGCCGTTCGTGGCTTCCCGCACCGCCGAGGGTGCGGACGTGTTCACCGACGAGCACGGCTCCTACAAGCCGCTCGCGTCTCTCGGCTACTGCCATGCCGCGGTGGCGCACGGAGCGCGGGAGTATGTGCGTGGTCCGGTGCACACGAACGGGATCGAGTCGCTGTGGTCGATGTTCAAGCGCGGCTACATCGGCACCTACCACCACATGTCCGAAGCGCACACGCATCGGTACGTCAACGAGTTCACCGGTCGTCACAACATCCGGCCATTGGACACCGAGAAGCAGATGGCTTCGGTGTGTCGCAACATGGTCGGCAAGCGTCTCAAGTACGACGACCTGGTGGCTGCCTAACAGCGATGGCACGCACCCCGCCTATCGGGTGCGCCGACGGGACTGGATGGGTGCTGCATCGAGGCGACGCCGTCGATGCCTACGCGTCATGGCCGACACCGGCGATGATCGTCTCCGACGGTGCCTACGGCGTTGGCGGTTTCCCCGGTGACCCTCGCACCGCGGACGGACTCGCAGACTGGTACGCCCCACATGTCAAGGCATGGACCAAGCACGCTGATCTGGCATCCACGTTGTGGTTCTGGAACACCGAACTGGGATGGGCGACCGTGCATCCGCTGCTGGCCGAACACGGCTGGGAGTACGTGCAGACCATCGTGTGGGACAAAGGCATCGCCCACATCGCAGGCAACGTCAACGGCGACACAATCCGCCGCTTCCCGACGGTCACCGAAATCTGTGTCTTCTACCGTCGCAGGCTGGAGTTCCCGACTCCCGATGGTGTCATGGCAGCCAAGGAGTGGCTGCGCTACGAATGGCAGCGCACAGGATTGCCGTTGCGCGCCGCAAACGAGGCGTGTGGAGTGGCCGACGCTGCGACCCGCAAGTACCTCACGCAGGACTGGCTGTGGTACTTCCCTCCAGCGGAGATGATGGGCCGCCTGGTCGCCTACGCCAACGAACACGGCGACCCGGACGGGTTGCCCTACTACTCGCTGAACGGTCGCCGGCCGGTCATCAGCGACGAGTGGGAGGCGTTGCGCCATGTTTGGAGTCACCGCCACGGCGTAACCAACGTGTGGACCGAACCGCCGTTGAATGGTGCGGAACGCTACAAGGGCAACGGGGTCCGGTCAGCTCCAAGAGTACACCGACCGGGCCGTAACGCCGCGGTGCATCTCAACCAGAAGCCCCTCGAGTTCATGCGTCGGATCATCGAAGCCGCCACATTGCCGGGTGATGTCGTATGGGAACCGTTCGGTGGACTGTGCACCGCTGCCTACGCCGCGGCGGAACTTGGACGCTGCGGCTACAGCGCAGAACAGGTAGAGCATTTTGCTGACCTCGCTGCCGAACGGCTAGCAACGCTGCGGTGACCACGGCACCAGACCCGATCAACTACGAACCGCCACCGGATCATCCGATGGCTGAACTAGTGCGCCGCGTCCGCGACGCCATGAGCGCACTTCCTGCCTACTTCTCGTCGGTCACCGCCATCGAGGGCTTGCAGGCGTCCGACCTGTTCACACTCAACACCGTGTTAGGCGCGACCATCGAGATCCAAGTCGTGGAGACCCTCAACCGCATTCGTGACGTGTGGGACCCCAACGACGACTGGCCGCTTCACTACTTCATCCGCCAGCCGCAGACCTTCCCCGATGTGCTGCTGCAAAGCCGTGACGGTGCAGACGTGGCGATAGGGGTCGAACTCAAAGGCTGGTATCTGCTGTCCAAAGAGGCAGAACCCAGCTTCCGCTACAAGGTCACTCCCGCCGCGTGCGGACCCTACGACCTGCTGGCAGTCGTGCCGTGGCATCTGTCCAACGTGCTCTCCGGCACGCCACGGGTCAGGACTCCCGGTGTATGGTCTGCCCGTCATGCCGCAGAACATCGCAACTGGTATTGGCAGCACGGCCGCACCACCACCCTCGACACAGCCATCGTCGCGCCAGAAGGCGCGGCCCCGTACCAGAAGCGCAAACCCAACACTGACCGCCCAGCCGCAGACGAAGGCCGCAACTTCGGGCGGATCGCCCGAACCGGCATCATGAACGACTGGGTGACCCGCCAACTAGAAGCGACCCTCGCAGGTGTCGCCGTGCGCGAATGGATCGACTTCTTCCGCCACCAACAAGGAGCACCCCAATGACCATCCCTGCCAAGCCAGCGGACCTACCCAAGCACTGGGACCCCGACTACCAGCCAACCCAAGCCGAACTCGACGAACCAATCACCCTTGAAGGCAACCCCAGCCCAGACGAGTTGCTACAGAAGTTGCTCAATCCCCCCGAACCGCCGAAACAGGAATGGATCGACTACTGGAACGCCAACGGCGGCGGCAACGTCCTCTGACACCCCCCGCCGTTTCGGCACCATCCGGTATAACCCCCCTAACTAACTGGCTAACGACTGAACTGACTGACTCCCTCACTGACTGAACTGACCGACTGACGACTGCGACTACATCAGTCATGTATCCAAGTTTGAACTACGTGTCTCTCGGGTCGTCCTCGTTGGAGTCGAAGCCTCGGTCCCAGTCGATCTCATCCGGGTCTAGATCGGCTTCGTCCATGTCAAGGTCAAGCGCGTCGTCAACGATGGGCGCTGGCTCCCAGGGCGGCTCGTGTTCGTAGGAGCCGTGCCTGGAGGTAGTCGTCGCGATTTCGAGTTCGTCCATGCCCGGCAACCGACTAACTCCCGCCTCATCCTCGCGGCGAAGCTGGCGAGCAGCCTGCGCCCGAGCTTGCATGGCGGGGATCGTCCTAGTCGCGGCGGAGGCGTAGAGATGCCCCATGATCCTGTCGCCAGGCAGCGAGTCCGTAGCGAAGACGAGCGTGTAGACGGGGCGATTGTCGGTGTTCACGATTTGAAGTGCGTGGGTAGTTCGGTAGCCCAGCTCCTGCTCAAGCTGCCATCGGTAGAGATTGACGAACTCGGCACGCATCTCTTCCGCAGAAAGCCAGCCGGCTCGCCGCCCCTGGTGGATCGGGAGCCAGTTGCGGCAGCCGAACAGCCGATCAAGGCGGTCTGCGCTCCGTCTTCCCCGCACGCCGCGAAGGCCCAGCACGCGGGCGAGCGCCGGCTCCGGCATGAGGATCCACTGCTCGATCTTGGTCTTCTTGTCTCGTCTCCACCTAGCGAGGGTTTGGACCGTGCTCCACTCAACCTGCAGCCCGCGAGGGTCCAGAAAGGCGAAGGTTGGAGCCCACCGAACGTCGTCTAGTCCCTTGAGCGCCGGTGTCAATTCTATGTTGCAGTCACCATCTACAACCTCCCAGCGGTGGTCTTGAGGGCGCGCTGCCCTGATGTCAACTCGGAGACGAGCCGCCGGCCCGGGCAGCTCAAAGAACGCCAAGTTGGTGAACGCCGGTTTAGTGGTGAGGGCGATCTGCGATGAGCCTGCGAACGTTCCCGTGCCATAGCGTCGCTCGTTCTCGAAACTGCCAGCGAACAGGTCGAGATAGTTGGCCCCTTTGGACTTGCCTCGTACAGCGGTCGTGAAGCGTTGTAGGTAGTCAGCTAGAACAGCCAGCTTCAGCTCGGACCACCAATCCCACCCCAAGCGCCGCGGCTTCATGTCAATGTGTCAAATCGAGGTCAAGCTGCGGCATCTCATCGTGCGTTGAGCCTTGGAGTGCGCGCCCTCCAGCCTTCGGCGTACGCCCTCCCCACTGCTTGAAGAAGAACGGCACCCCGGCGGAGGTGCATTGGTCGCGCAGATCAACCAACCAGGCCTCTTCCACCGGTCGAGCGTTCGGACCGCTCTCGCCGCCCGCGATCAGCCAGTGAATCTCGCAGAGATCGAGTTCTTCGAGCGGACCCAGCAGCGGCTCGGCGCTCACGAACCGCACTGCTGCGCCAATGCAGCGCAGGTGATCGACTCGGAAGCGATACCTGGAGTTCTCGACGCTGACACCCATCCACAGATTGGGTGGCCACTTGAGCCTCTGGCCCACGTCCGCGAGCCGCCGGGACCGCTTGGTGAGCACCTGGTACTGGTGCTGGGGCGTCTCCGCTATCACATCGAAGACGCGACGGATGTAGGGCTCGGGCACCTCGGGGTGGAACAGGTCGCTCATCGAGTTCACGAAGATCGTGCGCGGTGCGGACCACGAGCGGGGAACATCGAGCGTGTCGGCGTGGATCGTGAGCCCGAAGCCGGGACCGCTCGTTCGCGGGTCCCCGTCTCGCTGGTACTTCGGCTGACCCATCGCCTTTAGCCGCTTCGACAGCGTCAGGGCATAGCAGTTGTCACAGCCGGGCGACGTCTTGTCGCAGCCCGTCGTTGGGTTCCACGTCGCCTCGGTCCACTCGATTGCGCTGTGATCCGCCATAGCTCGCTCCTTTCACGTTGCCGACCCCATGGATTCAGCGCGCCCCGAAGGAGCGTGGCACCTCGTTGGACCCACCGCCCGTCGCGGGATCGTACTGGAGAGGTGCGACGGGCCCGCAGCAGATTGCGCAACTGGGCCGAACGCCTTGGCGCAACTCACTACAAGACACCAGGAACATTCGAGACCTGAACAAACTTCAGCTTAGCTTTGCAGCCTAGGGTGACCCCGGCAATCACGGGTACTGATCTAGGAGAAGTCAATGAGTGAGCCAGAGCGGGCGAGGCTGATCCCCGTATCGGGTATCAAGGGCCAGACGGAGGCAGAGGACAGGGCAACGTCGGCGCTGCTTGCGGTTCTGTCGGTTGTGCGGCCGTTCAGTGTGGCGCTGTTGGGGCCGCTGGGCGCGACTCGAGCTAAGAGCGCAAGGGTGGAGGCGTTCCTACAGCCTGTGATTGAGGTGGATGACGGCACCGTTCGTCCCGATGGCCTGATTCGAGTCTTAGTGGGCAAACGGGTCTCCTACGAGGCATTCGTGGAGACCAAGACCGGCACAGCCAAGCTCGACGCAGACCAGATCAACGCATATCTGGACGCGGCTCGTTCTGCAGGTGTTGATGCCATTGTGACGATCTCCAATGAGATCGCGCCGGCACCCGGCGTGCATCCCACCGAGGGTCTGCGCGTGAGGTCGAACTCCAAGGTGGCGGTTCATCATCTGTCGTGGATGCTGATCATGTCCGAAGCCGTGAAGGAGCACACTCATCGCGGCGTCGATGATCCGGAGCAGGCCTGGATCCTTGAAGAGTTGATCCGGTACATGTCGCATCCCAAGTCCGGTGTACTGGACTTCGCTGACATGGGCGACAACTGGACTGCTGTGCGCGACGGAGCGGTAGAGGGAAGCCTGGCGCGCAACAGCCCGGAGGCTGTCGAGGTGTGCCAGCGGTGGGACCAGTTGCTTCGAGTTGTTGCGCTGCGCCTGGGTACCGAGATCGGCTCGGATGTCACCGAGGTGATACCTCGCTCTCACCAGCAGAACCCTCGATTGCGCAACAAGGAGTTCGTGCAGTCCCTATGTGCCGACGGCACTCTGACCGGTGTCCTGCGGGTCCCGGACGCGATAGCGGACATCTCAGTCACAGCTGACATCAGAACCTCCCGCGTGATCCTGCACACGACCTTCACCGCCCCCAACGACCGCACCCCCAGAGCAGCCGTGGTGTGGTTGACGAAGCAGCTCAAGTCGGCCAATGGTTCGTTGCTCGTGGACGCCTACGCGCGCAACGCTAAGCATCCGGTGACAGCCTCGCTGGAACAGTTGCACGACGATCCCCGTAACGGACTGGGACCGACCAAACAGATGCCAGCGCGCTTCCAGCTCCGCTACTCCGCGCCCATGGGTCAGGGGCGTCGCAGCAAACGCAAGAAGGGCTTTATCGACTCAGTGCTCGACGCGGTGATCGGCTTCTACGGCGACGTCTTGCAAGACCTCAAGCCGTTCGTGCCCAGCGCCCCGGCCATCGACCGGCGCAACATTCCTTCCAGCACCGCCGACACTCCGAACAGCCCACCACAGTTATCGAGAGGTGCAGACTCGGCCACGACAGCCGACGCCAGCAATCGGTGAACGTCCACGAGCGAGCAGTCCGGGCCAAGATGCCTCTATTGGCGTGAGCATGGCCCCGCAAGGCTGCGTGTTAACGTTCCCGCATGACTAGGTCATTCCGTGTCTCGATGACGCTCATGATGCTGGCTTGCGCGGGAATCTCGCTGGCTGTAGCCGCGACCATGGTGGCTGATCGGCCTGCGCCGGCGGCACTCATGGCTGCAACGGGCGTGGCCGTGCTGGTGATGACCCGATTCGCCTGGCGGTGGATGGCCGACCCCGCCGACTGGCGAGACTGCGGCTGAGCAGAGCACCCGTCCTCTACGGCCTCTCTAGAACTCGATCCTGCACCGGCCGCCGCTCAAGGTGACGTGCCACTTGGAGATGATGCCCATGACCTAGACCCCGTCGGCAACGTCAGGGGTCAGGTGAGGGCGAACGTGAAGATGCCGAGGCTCTGAGGCTTGGCGCCGATGCGCACAATCGAATAGCGCCCTGATCCGTAGCGCTCGAAGCCGACTTCGCAGGCGACGTTCGCATCGTCGTAGACGCCGACCACCTCTTCGTCGCGCATGAGCGCTATGTGTCCGTGGTCCGTCTCCTCAAGTTCGTGCTGATACCTAGCTTCATAGGCGAGACGGTTGAGACGGACGGCATCGCTGCGTATCGGAGCCGACGACGGAGGCGACAATCGAATCCCTCCCTAGCGCACCGGGAAGAAGATGTCGGTGCGCCACCTCGACTGGTCGGGCTCGGCGGCGGGGTCGTTCACGTAGACCTCCCAGGGTGAGTCCGCGGCTTCGAGCCCCTGGGACTCCATCCACGCCGTCAGCGCCATCCATGTCTGGGGGAGGCCGTCGTACGGGCCGAGGTGGGTGACGGTCGCGGCCCTCCCGGCGGGAAGCTCTCCGGGTCGGACTCGATCCTCGCCGGGCATCGGCGACGCCACCGGGATGGCGCATTCGAGTTCGACGGTCTCTCCCGGCGGCGAGTGGTATCTGGCCAGGGGCATCCCGGCCGGCTCCTGACCGCGCTGCGCGATGTGTCCGCTCAACTCGCCGAACAGCGGACCCATAGCGTTGCCGATCTCGCTCATCGCCACGGTCGTGCGAATGCCCACAATGGGCTGGGCCTCAAGCTCCCTCACCCCGAACTCCAGCGTCATCGTTGCTGTCCTCCAATGCTGTCGACCAGCGCTCTTGCTTCGCGGCGGCCGAGTCCCGGCTGCCGCAGCCGCGGACCGTAGGCAAGCTCTACCGGTGGCTGCAAGTCAGTTCAGCAAGAGCCGTGGGCTGAGGGCACTTGGGCTTGCCGCTGGCGCCGACGCTGTGAACGGATCGCTGAGTAGACGAGCGCGTCAAACTCTGTGAACAAGTCTTAGGCCCGGAAAGCCAGGATTGTCGAGTTGATCCAGCGTGCCCCCGGTGGCCATCTGGCGGATTCCGTAACTCAGCTCTCCCTGCATCAGGTTGTATATCCATGGCAGTTCGGTGGCGCTGATCTGGCTGAGCTCATCCATGTCCTCGTCACTGAGCTCAACTGACAGGCAGGCCAGACTGTCCACAATCTGATCCGTCGTTCGCGCGCCGACCAGTGGTAGCACTCCACGCTGCTGCACCCAGGCAAGAGCGACCGCCGCCGAACTGGTGCCCAGCTTGTCGGCGATCTCGTCCACTTTCTTGGCAACGACGAAGTCGTGTTCGCTGTATGCCTCCAACGAGGTGTACCAGCCGCCGTCCAAACGGCCGCTCTCTCGTTCGACATCTCTGGTGTACTTGCCTGTGAGGAAACCGCTGCTCAACGGTGAGAACGCCGTCACGGAGATGCCCAGGGCATTGGCGCAAGGGATGAGCTCGAGCTCCAAGTCACGTGAGAGGAGATTGTATTGATACTGCAGTGCCGAGATCGGTTCCCAGCCGCGTATCGTCGCCGCCGTCTGACCTCGGGCCACGACCCAGCCCGGCGTGTTGCACAGGCCGAAGTGCAGCACTTTGCCCTGCTGGACCAGGTCGTTGACGGCGCGCATGACGTCCTCGATGTCGACCGAGAAGTCCCAAAGGTGGAGCCAGAGCAGGTCGATGTAGTCGAGGTTCATTCGGCGCAGACTGCCCTCGACCGACTGGACCATGCTCTTCTTGTGGTTGCCGCCGCGATTCGGATCGTCGGAGATGCGAGGGTCAATGCCGCTGTACAAGACGTTGGTGTACTTGGTTGTGACGACATAGCGCCCGCGATCGGTGTTGACGAACTCGCCCAGCACCTTCTCGCTCTGCCCGTCGTTGTAGGCCGGTGCCGAGTCGAGGAAGTTGCCGCCCCGCTCGGCGTACGCCTCCATGATCCGGCGACTCTCGAGCGGTCCGGCGCGGCCTGGTTCTTCGGGGCCCATCATCATCGTTCCGAGAGCGATCTCGGACACGCGGAGTCCACTTCGGCCAAGGATCTTGTAGCGCATGCTGTCGAGCCTCCCTTCTAGGGCCTGCTGACCGTATCGTGCACTCTTGTCAGAGTGCAGTCGGGTATCCACGTCGGTCGCCGGCCAGGAGGAGCACCGGCGGAGCATGGCCCTCGGTCTAGGCATCAAAGCATCATCTAATAGAGATGCTATGATGCCTATATGCGAACAACGTTGACTCTCGACGATGACTTGGCCGCCGCCCTCAAGGAGCAGGCCCGGCGCGCGGATCAGCCCTTCAAGCAGGTCGTCAACGACACCCTGAGGCGAGGTCTGTCCCCGGCACTCGCAGAGGCGGAGTCCGGCTACCAGGTCACGCCCCACGACAGCGGTTTCAGGCCCGGCGTCGATCCTTTGCGGCTGAACCAGCTCAACGACTCGCTCGAGGCTGCCGACTTCGCGAGCCCGCCGCCGCAGTGATCGTCCCGGACCTGAACCTGCTCGTCTACGCCCACAGCACCGGCGCGCCGCTGCACGAGCCGGCGCGCCGTTGGTGGGAGGACCTGGTGAACGGAACCGAGCGGGTCGGGGTCTCGTGGCTGGTGGCGGCAGGGTTCGTGCGGCTGCTCACCCACCCCAGCGTTCTGAGCACCCCGGCGGCTCCCGAGCACGCCGTCGACCTCATGGCCGAATGGTTCCGCTCGCCGAGCGTCACACCGTTGAACCCAGGCACCCAGCACATCGCAGTCTTCCGCAACATGCTGGCCGCCGCCGGCGTAGGGGGGAACCTCGTCACCGACGCCCACATCGCCGCGCTGGCCATCGTGCACCAAGCCGAGGTTCACTCCAATGACAGCGACTTCGCACGCTTCCCAGGGCTGCGCTGGCGCAACCCCCTCTGACCCCGCACCGCCACGACGCATGGGCTACTGCGCGGTTGGTGCCGTTCTAGGTTCCGATGGATCGCCGACCGGAGGCTGGCTATGAGGCGGATTCGATACAACTGCGCCATGAGCCTCGATGGTTACATCGCAGGCCCCGACGACGAGTTCGACTGGATCGGCGTCGATCCCGATATCGACTTCGAGGAGTTGTTCGGGCAGTTCGACACCTTCCTGCTCGGCCGGCGCACGTTCGAAGTGACTGGTGACCCCGGTGCCTCCGCACAATCGGGCACCCGGACGTTCGTGTTCTCACGGACGCTGAGCCAGGACGACTACGAGAACGTCACGATCGTCGGCGACAACTGGGTGGACGTTGTCCGGTCGCTTCGAGAGGAGCCAGGTGGAGACATCTGGCTGTTCGGCGGCGGCGAACTGTTTCGCAGCCTCTGCGAGGAAGGGCTCGTCGACACGGTGGAAGTCTCGATCGTCCCCGTCCTGCTGGGTGGGGGCATTCCTCTTGTCCCGGAACTGTCCAAGCGAATCGGGTTGACGCTGACGGGACAACGAGTCTTCGAGAAGACAGGCACAGTGAGCCTGGTCTATGAGGTGAACAAGACCGACCACCAGCACACCGAGGAACGGACCGCCTCACCGGACGGCTGATCACCGCCTGATGGACCCTTGAAGGTCACCCCGTCGTAACCCCGGGCGCAATTGGCTGAACGCTAGGGGTAGCTCTCGTCGCTGGGGCCGTCGGGCGCGTCGGGGAGCATCTCGTTGATCGCTTCAACCGCGGCTACATGCATGTTGCGGGTCCGAGGGTCCATCATCTTCATGTAGATGGCTCGCCACCACTCCAGCTCCTGGCGGCAGGGAGGTCCACCTTCAAGATTCTCGAATACGGACCGCCATGTGGACGGTAGATGAGAATTGGGCCGAACTTCCGTATAGACGGAGTCGTACAACCGGATCCAGCTGGCGCGGATCGCCGGGTCGGCCCTAGCGCGCCGCCGCAGCTGGTTCCCTTCGCGCCACTGCTTGATGAGCCCCATCTGGCAACCCAAGCTAGCCCACGGCCCGATTCCTAGCGCGCCGCGCGCTCTTGTATGTCTTGGTCGGCGATAGGTTCCCGGCCGTGACCATGGGCAATATCGACATAGGCCGGATCGGGATCTGGACCGGGCTCCTGGACCTGGTGCCGTCGTCTCAGGCGGTCGAGCTGGCGGCCGAGGTGGAGGAGCTGGGCTACGGGGCGATCTGGTACCCCGAGGCGGTCGGGCGGGACCCGTTCGTAGCGGCTGCGCTGCTGCTCCAGGGCACCTCCTCGATCAAGATCGCCACCGGCATCGCCAACATCTACGCCCGCGACCCGATGACGACGGCCAACGCCCAGCGAACCGTCGAGGAGGCGTTCCCGGGCCGCTTCCTGCTGGGGCTCGGGGTCAGCCACCAGCACCTGGTGGAAGATCTCCGCAACCACGACTACTCGCGCCCGCTCAGCTACATGCGCAACTACCTGGCCCGCATGCGGGAGGCGGTGTTCCTGGCCCACGGCCCCCAGGAGCTGCCCGAGATCGTGCTGGCCGCGCTCGGCCCCAGGATGCTCGCTCTGTCGGCCGATGCCGCCGCCGGAGCGCACCCGTACTTCGTGCCGCCCGAGCACACCGCCGTCGCCCGCGACGTCATGGGCCCCGACGCGGCGCTCTACCCCGAGCAGATGGTCGTACTCGACACCGACCCGGACACGGCACGCGCCCTCGCCCGCAAGAACATGGCGCTGTACCTCGGACTCCCCAACTACACCAACAACCTGCGCCGCCTCGGCTTCGAACGGTCCGACATCGACGGCGGACCCGACGGCGGGCCGTCAGACCGCCTGGTCGACGCCATCGTGGCCTGGGGCACCCCCGAGCAGGTCACGTCACGCGTCCGGGACCATCTCGACGCCGGCGCCGACCACGTCGGGGTGCAGGTCCTCGCCGACAGCATCGACACCGCCGCCGACGGCTGGAGAACCCTCGCCCCCCACCTGCTCGACTGACCAGAGCCCACCTACGTCGCCCAAGGACACACTCACGGAGGGGTTCCGGGTCCGGTGGAGCCTGCGGCGGGGAAGCTGGTCTCTTGGCTCTCTACGGCGCGGATGCAGCTGCCCGACAGGTCGGGCAGCTGCACCCTTGTCGGCTTGCCGTCGGTGTAGCTGACGATCTCTTGCGGCACCCTCAACCGTTCGTCGCTTTCGAACCGGTTCCGGATCGCGGCCAGGTCATCGGTCGCCGCTAGCTCCGCGATCTCGTCGAGCACCGCGAGGTGCTTCTTGGGCGGCGGCCGGTAGGGGTCCCGCAGCATCCCCCAACTGTCCCACGGGAGCAGCTCCACCTTGTTCAGGCACGCGAAATCCTTGACGACGTTGCCGGCCAGGAACCCCATGCCCCACATGTCGTAGATGCCGAACCTCTCAGGGTCGACCTCGCCGGCCCGGGCCGCCAGCCAGGCCTCCCCACCGGTGAGGAACCGCCCGGGCGGCTGGTCGTGGGGGTCGAAGCCGAGATGCAGCCTCCCTGCCTGGCGAGCATCGATCTGGGAGTCATCCCTGATCCAGCGGTCGCCGTCCCAGCGCTCGGTGATCCAGTGGTCGTACCACTTGGCCGCATCGAAGTATCCGGCGAAACCGCAACGCACCCTCGCCGCCGAACCCTGAGCCCTCAGCAGCGCGGTGTAGAGCACCGCGAAGTGCCAGCAGATGCCGACCACCCGATCGGCCGGCTCCCGAGCGGCGGCCGCCGGCTCCGGCGAGATCTCGAAGGCCCGCCCCAGCACCTCCGCGGCCGACCGGAGGTTCTGCTCGCCGACCCGCAGCATGCCGGTCTCAACGCCGTAGTCGGCCGCCCACTCGCGGTGCAGCACCAAGCCCTGGACCACCGAGCGCAGGTCGTCGAGCGCGGTCGACATGCCGGCGAGTGCCGGCGAATCCGGCAGTGCCGTCATCGGAGAAGGGGAGCGGTAGAAGCCCACAGAAGCCGAACGCACGTTCGCACACTAGGCGGCCTGAGTCAGCGAGCGCAACCCGAGGGCCGGCAGGGTCCTCACGTCCTGCTAACCCCGGCGGCGTATCGTTCCTCATGCGATGAGGCCCTCGATGGTGCGCTATCTGGCGCTGGGTGTGCTGGTGATTGGGTTGGCTGCCATCGTCTGGACGGCGGTGCGCGGCGACGGCGGTAGCGATGACCCGGCTACAGACCCCGTCACCGCCGACGACCGAATGGCAGCCGCTCCCACTATGGCCGCGCCGGAAACCACAGTCGCGGCCGCTGGAGACCCCGAGACGGCGGTTGTCGATGCCACCGATCTTGTCGACGATGCTCTCGAGGCGGCCGACCCCGTCACGGAGGTTCCCGAGGCTGCTGCCCCAGAGCCCACGGTTGCCACCACCACCGTGCCTCCTGAGCCCATCGAGGTACTGGGCACGGCCGACACGCTCACCAACCTCGACGGCTGGCTCAACACCGATGCCACCTCGCTGGAGGAGATCCGGGCCACCAACAGGCTCACCGTCGTGCAGTTCTGGACCTTCGGATGCCGCAACTGCAAGTACACCCTCGACGCCCTCGGACAGCTCTACACCGACTTCCGCGACCGGGGCGTGGAGATCGTGGGGGTGCACTCCCCGGAGTTCTCCTACGAGGCCGACGTGGACAACATCATCGAGGCCGCGGCCGACCTCGGCGTCGTCTGGCCCATCGCCCTCGACACCGACAAGCGCAACTTCCACCGCTGGCAGCCCGGCAACATCGGCTACTGGCCCCGGGTGTACGTGATCGACGGCGACAACCAGATCCGCTTCGACCGCACCGGCGACGGGCGGGCCACTTACGAGAAGCTGTACGAGACGGTCGAGCAGCTGCTGGCCCAGGCCTGACCGGATCGGACACGGGAGCGGCTGATCGCGATGGCGACGTTCCTGGAGGGAGTGGGCGCCATCGGCGTCGCCTGCACGCTGGTGATGCTCGTGCCCGCGGTGGCGCTGGTGCTCGTGGCCCGCAAGGCCAGGCTCACGGTGGCGCTGTTCTATGTGATGGGCGCCGCACTGCTGACCTGGGCGAGAGCGGCCGGCCACTGGGATGTGGAGCTGACCGGTGCGGCCGTGCCGGTGGCCGCGGTGCTGGCCGCGGGGGTCTTCGTGATCGCCTTCTGGGCCAAGGGGCCGGTGTCGCTGTCGGCGACGGGAGCCGGCGCGGTGGGTGGCGCGCTGGCCGGGTGGCTGTGGCGGCCATGCGTCGGTCCCAAGCTGGGCGAGATCCTGAGCAACACAGACACCGAAGCGGCACGCACGCTCGGCCTGATGTTCGTGTACATGCTGGGAGCTCTGCTGCCCGCCCTGCTGCTGGCGGTACTGCCCCACGCTTTGCCCGCCACCAAGCGGTTCCTCGACCGCCTGCTCGTCGCTGCAGTGGGCGGCGCGGTCGGAGCGGCCTACGCCGTCACCCTGGCCACCGGCCGCTACGACGACCTAGTAGGCGAGCTCTACCGGATCGCGACAAGCGTCTGACGGTTAGAGGCGTGTGCGCTGAAGGGCTGGTTGTCTCGTCAGGTCGCCATAACCTCGTCACTGATGGGAGGCAAGAGAACTTAGCCCTGCACCAATTCGCGGCTGCCTGTCACATGCAGGCTCTAGGGTCATGCGGAACAACCGTGGTTGGCCAAATCGTCGGGATCTGTAGAGATGAGGAGTCTTGAAGGGTATGGCTGCTGACAACCGGTACGCCGACTACATCGAGAGCGCGCGGGACTTCATGGACTCCGGAGACCTCGATTCAGTCGAGATGGCCTACAAGCTTGAGATTATCGAAAGGCTTCGCACGGCCCGAGAAGAGGCGTTCTCGGGTAGCGAAGAGTGGCCATCTCGCCTAAGGCAGGCGATTGCTGGCAACAACATCTTCTACTGGCGCGGAGGAGATGCACTGTGGAATTGGATTGACACGTCTCCAGACGATGCGTTAGCGGCTCTCCGAGGCCTTTGGGCTGATGATCGTGTGACCCCAGGCGAACGCGTCCGTACGTTCCTCGGCTGCGTGCCCTCAGATTGGCAGGCTCATGGTGTCGGAACGAGGCTGAGAAATGTGTCGGCGCTGTTGATGGCGTTGGGTCCCGGATATGCGCCCTACAAGGCGACTGAATTCAAGATGGCCTACCAGCGTGTGGGGCATGCCTTACCTACCCCAGATGCAGATGAGGGAACAACATATGAGCATGCGCTTGACTTCTTGGCCGAACTCGTTAGGTCGTCCGACGGCAGGCCGGACGATCTTCTCGAAGCCCAGTCCATCGTCTTCTGGGTCGAAACGCACTTGGGCTCCAGTGATTCGTATCGAGACTACGTCACCGCTGGCCATCAACTGCTGCAGTCTCGGTCGGTCTATTCGTGGGACGACGGGTCCGTTCGACAGCACCTTCGAAGCAATCTCGGCCGTGCGCGCCAATGGCTGCTGTCGGGAAATGACGGTTGGCGGGGCGAACTTGAGAAAGAGGCTGGATGGCCCGCGAGAGACTTGAGAGGCAGCCCGCGTCACGACATCGTCGAGAACTGGCTCCAGGCCAGGTCTGACGATGGTCGCGGTGACCTTCTTGACCTATGGGCGCCCGATGCTGTGTCACGCAGTGACCGTGTCAACTCCTTCCTAGCCAGGCTGCCCGACTCTCTTGACCTCGATGTTGCTTCGAGGCTCTGGCTGGTGTCCTTCCTGTTGATGGCGCTAGGCGACGACTACCCCTTGTTCAATCTCTCCCACATGAACTCCGCGTATCTGCGCACCGGTCATTCGCGGCCTCCTAAAGGAGCGGACGAGGCCGCGGTCTACGCACACGGCCTGCGATTCCTTGATCAACTGGTCAGGCACAGCGGGGGAAAGCTCCACCATCGTGTCGAGGCTCAGTCGATCGTATGGTGCCATGAGTCCGAGACTCCGAGCGCGAGTGCACCGGATTCCACCGAGACGAGGCCATGCTCATCGACATCAGAGCCGCTTGAGAAACTTGCGAAGAGACTCCTGTTCGACATCGGCTTTCTTGGCAGGATTGAGGCGCTGCTTCTCGATAAGCGACAGGTGGTCTTTCAGGGGCCTCCCGGAACCGGCAAGACATACGTTGCCCAGAAGCTGGCCGAGTGCCTGGCCGGATCAGCCGACCGTGTGAGGATCGTCCAGTTCCACCCGTCGTATGCCTACGAGGACTTCGTGCAGGGCTATCGTCCGACACTTGAAGACGGTCGTCATGGTTTCGATCTTCGCGATGGTCCCTTGCTTGAGATGGCGCAGATGGCTGAGGACGAACCAGCCGAGACGCATGTGCTGGTCATTGACGAGATCAACAGAGGGAACCTCTCCAAGGTGTTCGGGGAGCTGTACTTCCTGCTGGAATACCGCAACGTCGAGATGCGGCTCCAATACTCCGACGATGAGTTCTCCCTACCTGACAACCTCTGGATCATTGGCACGATGAACACTGCCGATCGTTCGATCGCCCTAGTCGACCTTGCGCTGAGGCGGCGGTTCCACTTTGTTGAGTTCCATCCTGACAAGGCGCCCATCAAGGACCTGCTTCGAAGTTGGCTTGAGGAGAAGACGAGTGGGATGGAATGGGTCGCTGACGTTGTCGACCGCGCCAACGAGAAGTTGTCCGACCGCCACGCGGCAATCGGGCCGAGCTATTTCATGCGCGAGAAGGGCCTGGACACAGAGATGGTCGAGATCATCTGGGAGCACAACGTCCTGCCGTATGTCGAAGAGCAGCTCTACGGTGAGCACGATCGACTTGACGACTTCGACCTCGATCGTCTGCGGCGAGAGATCGATGGCGGGACCGAGGTCGAGACGGCCACGGACGGCGAGTTCGATGCCGCCGTGGACAACGGTGATGCGTCAGATTGAGCTTCAGGAGTACCGCGAGAGTGAACCGGTACAGCTGACCGTCGACGAGCGCGACGCTCTCAAGGAGACGCTGCCTTCACTCACCATCCAGGCCGTCCCTGGCGAGAACGACCTCTACCACCTACGGCCCGAGGCCGTTATCGGCGCCTTCGAGGTGGCCGACCTATCGGTCGCGGTCCGTCCCAAGCTGGACATCTCGCGTGTGATCTACCTGGCTTCGTACGCGATGGGGGCCTACAAGCCCAGGGAAGAGCGATTCGACTTCACGTCGGAGCCCACGCTGGTAGAGGTGTTGGCCCTCGCGCTGACCGCGGCCGCTCGACAAGCGTTTGCAAGCGGATTGCTGCACGGTTACCGGACCGAGCAGGACGCCCTGCGAACCGTCCGCGGGCGCATCGACATGGCAGAACAACTCCGCCGAAGGTTCGACGCGCTCGTGCCAGTGGAGGTCAGCTACGACGAGTTCACCGATGACATCTTGGCGAACCGCCTGGTAAAGGCCGCTGCTGACCTTCTCGGCCGGCAGCGTCTTGAGGACTCACGTTCGCGGAACGGTCTGCGGTGGATCAACGCGACACTCGCCAATGTCACGCATGTTCGATTTCCTCCGCAGGAGGTGCCGGAAGTCACGTTCGACAGGCTCAACGAGCACTACCGAGAAGTAGTGTCTCTGTCACGGTTAGTGCTGCAGGAACAGGCACTCGAACTGGACCGCGGTGGCACCCGGGCTTCAGGCTTCTTGGTCGACATGAACAAGGTGTTCCAGGGGTTCGTCACGAGGGCGCTCCGGGAGTCTCTCAGCGTGTCGGAGCGCGCTCTGTGCCCTGACAGTCGCCTTCCCCGACCCATCTACCTCGCCCGTGGGGAGAAGCTGCGCCTCAAGCCGGATCTCACTTGGTGGGACGGCCGGACCTGCGTGTTTGTCGGCGATGCCAAGTACAAGCGCATTGATGTCAAGAGCGTCCCGCATGCCGACATCTACCAGATTCTCGCCTATGCCACTGCGCTCGACCTGCCCGGCGGGCTGTTGGTCTACGCCAAGGGAGAGGCGGAAGATGACGAGTATGTGGTTCGCCACGCAGACAAGCGGCTAGAGGTCTTCGCTCTGGACCTTGCTGGCTCGATTGAGGACCTTCACGCGACCGTCGACCGCTTGGCCCAGCGTGTTCGCTTGCTTCGCGCTGAGGCCCTCGGTACCACGCTCGCTGCCTGAACAGTCCCGATCGTCCTAACCGTTGCTAGGACGCTGATGTAATCGCCGTTTGTGCTGCCCTAGCCGGGAGCGGCAGTCAGGCGGCCTTCTAGCGCCAAATTATATTGAAATATCTTGAATAGGGCTTATAAATGTCACACCCCCCTGGCATGATCTGTCCATGGTCATTGACACGGCACGGCGGGTGCGGGAGGGGTTGGCGGAGCTGATCCGGCTGGCCAACGATCCGGCTACTCCGACCTCGGATCTTCGGGTGCTGCTGGGGGAGTGCAAGACCTTCGGAGGGCAACTGACCGTGCTGCAGGCCGATACGGCTGCCGGCGTCGCAGGGCGGGAGCGGCACGGCGATTCGGGGGTGGGGGTGCTGGCGCAGGCTGTTGGGTTGTCGCGGCGCGACGCCGCTGGGCAGGTGAAAGTGGCCAAGCAATTGGAGTCGCTGCCTTCGGTGCGCGACGCGGTGGAGAATGGCGACATCTCGATAGCGAACGCCAAGGTGCTTACCGGCACTTCGGAGAGGACCAGCGCCGAGCAGGTCGAGCAGGACTCGGAGCTGCTGAGAAAGGCTGCGGTGTTGTCGCCCGAGCAGATGGCGCGGGAGGCGGGTCGATGGGCGGCTCAGCGACGACCCGACGACGCGGAGCACGTCTATCGGCGTCAGCGGGCTCGGCGACGCCTGAGCTTCTGGGACGGCGACGACGGCATGGTGCACCTGCGCGGCGAACTGGACCCGGTGACCGGCGCCAAGGTGCGCGAGCGGTTCGTGCAGGAGGCCGAGCGGCTGCGCCGTCTGGACCTTCACAGTGCTGATAGCCAGAAGCGCAGCCTTGATCAGCGAATGGCCGACGCGCTCGACACCTTGACGTCGCACGGCAGCATCTACGCCAGGATCGACAGCGCGACGAACGAAGCCGCGAACGGCAAGGGCGCAGGCGACGCAGGCAAGGACGAAGCCGCCAACGGCATCGTCGGCAAGGGCAAGGGTGTGGGCAACGGCAAGAGTGCCGGCAAGAACGAAGGCGTCGGGAAGGGCGTCGGCAAGTGCGGATGTGGGAGCCGGGCTTCAGCGGACATCACCATCGTTCAGCATCTCAGCGCTGACGGTACGAACGCGTTTGCGGAGGTCGCCGGGGGTGGGGTGATCCCTCAGAGCGTGCTGGAGGAGCACTTCTGCAATGCCGCCGTCAAGGGGGTGGTGTTCAGCCACAAGGGCGTGCCGTTGTGGCATGGACACACCAAGCGGTTGGCCACCAAGGCCCAGATGAACGCGCTGAGGGCCCGCTACGGAGCCTGCGGCGGCTGCAGCGCCAATGTGTGGATTTGCGACGGCCATCACGTTGAGCCGGTATCACGAGGAGGGCGGACCGACATCGACAACATGATGTTGCTGTGTTGGATCTGCCACCAGAAGGTGCATCACCACGGCTGGCGCGAGGTCCCTGATGGGCGGGGCCTCTACACCATCGCACCACCCGAGCGCATCCGCCACGGACCCTCACACGGTCCCGATCCGCCACCGGTGGTCGGAGCGGTCCGGTCCGAGCCGCTCTTCGCTCTCTCGTAGCGGGCGGTCCCGACTGTGGCTGGCGATAGCTTGACTTGCTGTGAGTGCGGGTGCGGGGGACGAGACGCTGGCCGGATTCCGGGCGAGCATCGACGACATCGACGCCTCGCTGGTGACGCTGCTGGGCGAGAGGTTCACGATCACCAGGCAGGTCGGGATCCACAAGGCCCGCGTCGGGCTGCCGGCCGCGGACCCCGAGCGCGAAGCGGAGCAGATCGTCCGGCTGCGGGAGGTGGCCGCCTCCGTCGGTCTCGACCCCTCCTTCAGCGAGAAGCTCCTGCGGCTCGTGTTCGCCGAGGTGAGACGCGAGCACGAGCTGGCTCGCCGCGACGACGCCACCGCCGCGGACGGCTAAGGGCGCGCCCGCGGTGGCCGGGACCAGCCCGCCGGGCACCCCTGAAGCACTGGCCCGCATCCTGTATGAGCGCTTCGAGGCCTTCCACACCGACTTCATCTCCGTCACCTCCCGAGCCGAGGGCCGCTTCCTCGCCGGCGACTG
>VYCM01000008.1 GCA_009843915.1 Acidimicrobiaceae bacterium
ATCGCGCCGTCCTGCACCGGGCTGATCAGTACGAATCGGCCCTCGTGGCGCCGACAGGCGTCGTCAACACCTGGTTCTGTCCGGGCGGCAGCCGTCTCGCGGGCATAGCGGAGCTGACCGTCCAGATGATGAACAGATCCGATGAGCCGCGAACCGTCACTGTTTCCGTGCTGCCGGGCGGGTCCGCACCGCAGGACCTGTCGACCCTTGAGATGAGCATTGAGCCCCGCGGCCGGGTCCTTCTCCAGCCGTCTGAGGAGGTGCCCGACGCCGACTGGGTGGGAGTGATGGTCGAGACGACGGGTGCCGATGTGGTCGTGGAACAGATCCTCACCGCCGCTGAGGGAGTGGGCCGCTCACCATGCCTCACCCGAACGGCCGATAGCTGGATCGTCTCCAACGGCGCGACCCGCTCGGCGGTGGAGAAGGAGCGCTTCGTCGTGATGCTGCTCAACCCGTTCCCTGACGTCGCGGTGGTCGACATCGAACTGGTGGCCGATGTGGGTCGCGACTCCATTGACGGACTTGTCGTGCCCGCCCAACGGGTAGCGGCGGTGGACATCACATCCGAAGTGACGGTGGCGTCCACTGTCGCCGCCTTCATCGATGTCGTGTCCGGCCGGGTGGCGGCGTCGTGGATACAGATCGCAGACGGCCTCATTGCCGGCCGCGGCATCCGGACTGCGCCGGCAGTTCCCGGTGCCGCCGATCTCTGGCACCTTCCGGTTGCCGCAGTCGGGGCTGACCGCCGGGATGTCGTCGCCGTGTCCAACCCGTCGGCCACCGACACCGCCGAGGTCGACGTGGAGATCCTTCCCGAGGATCCCCAACTCGACGTAGGTCCCATCGAGATCACAGTCCGGCCGGGACGGACCGCTCTCATCGACCTGTCGCGGCAGGCGCGGCTGGATGGCATCGGCCACTTCAGTCTGGCCGTTCGCTCCTTGACGCCGGTGCCGGTGGCGGCGTCGATCACCAGTGTCACGGCTGCCTTTGCTGATTCTGACAGTCCTGTTGATCCCGACAGTGCTGCCGGCACCGACACCGCTGGCGGCGCCGCTGTGGCCGGATCAACGGCGACGATCGGCGCCGACGGGGCTGCTCGCCGCTGGCTGGTGCCCGCGGAGGTGCGCGATCAGGACGGGGCCGCCGGACCGGGCACCGAGACGGGGTCGCTGGTGATCGTCAACCCGTCGGCTGCGGGAATCGCACAGGCCGACGTCAGCGTCGCCGGCAGCCTGGTCCGCTCCGTCGAGATAGGGGCCCTCCGGAGCCTCAGGCTGCCCCTGTCCGGGCTGGGCTCCGGTCACTTCGTGGTGGAGGTCGACTCGTCGGCGCCGGTGATCGTCGGCCGCGAGGTCGTCGGGCTCACCTCCCGGTCGGCATCGCTGGGGGTGGCCGTGGACCAACCGGTACCGATCGCCGGGCTTCGCTGATTCGTTGATCAGGCGGCGGGGGTGGGCACGTCGGCCTGAGCGCCCGAGCCGTTACCGGCCGCCGGTGGGGGATCGGCCTCGGCCTCCGTGTCGGTGCTGGGCGCGCTCTCGGTGGCGTCGCCCGACGGGGAGCCTTCGCGAGACACAGCAATGAGGCGCTCCACTTCTTCACCGCTGATGGTCTCATGCTCGAGCAAGGCTCGGGCCACCAGGTCGAGTCCGTGGCGGTACTCGGTGAGGGTCTGGCGGCACCGGTCCTGCTGTTCCCGCAGGATGCGTTCGGTTTCCTCGTCGATCACCCGGGCCGTCTCGTCGCTGTAGTCGCGGGTCTGCACTAGATCCTCGCCCAAGAACACCTGGTTCTGCGATCCCCAGGCCATGGGGCCGATCTCTCTGGACATGCCCCATTCGCGGACCATGGATCGGGCCAGCGCAGTGGCCCGCATCAGGTCGTCGGCCGCGCCGGTGCTGCTGATGCCGAACACGAGCTCCTCTGCGATGCGGCCACCGAACATCACTACGAGACGGTCCAGGATGTAGTCGGCCCGGTAGATGTGGCGATCCTCCTCAGGCAGCTGCATGGTGACCCCCAGCGCCATTCCGCTGGGGATGATCGTCACCTTGTGGAGCGGGTCGGCCGTCGGGAGCACGGCCGCGCACACGGCGTGGCCCGCCTCGTGATAGGCGATGGCCTCCTTCTCGTCGTCGGTGAGGGCCAGAGACTCGCGCTTCTGGCCCATGATCACCCGGTCCCGGGCCAGCTCCACATGGCGGGCCGCGATCTCCTCGTCGCCTTCGCGCACTGCGTACAGAGCCGCCTCGTTGATCAGGTTGGCCAGATCGGCGCCGCTCATCCCCGGCGTGCCCCGGGCCACCACGTTCAGGTCGAGGTCGCCGGCGGTGCGCTTGCCCTTGATGTGGACCTCGAGGATCGCGAACCGGTCCGCCAACTCCGGCAGCGGCACGACCACTTGGCGGTCGAAGCGTCCAGGACGCAGCAGAGCGGGGTCGAGGATGTCGGGCCGGTTGGTGGCGGCCATCATCACGATGCCCTCTGAGCCTTCGAAGCCGTCCATCTCCGAGAGCATCTGGTTGAGGGTCTGCTCGCGCTCGTCGTGGCCTCCGCCCAGGCCCGCGCCGCGCTTGCGGCCGATCGAGTCGATCTCGTCGATGAAGATGATCGCCTTGCCCATCTTCCGGGCCGACTGGAACAGGTCGCGGACCCGGCTGGCCCCCACCCCCACGAACATCTCCATGAAGTCCGATCCCGTCACCGAGAGGAACGGCACGCCGGCCTCGCCTGCCACTGCCTTGGCGATCAGGGTCTTGCCCGTGCCCGGCGGGCCCACCAGCAGCACGCCCTTGGGCACCCGGGCGCCTATCTCCGCGAAGCGCTCCGGCGTCTTGAGGAAGTCGACGATCTCGGTGATCTCCTGCTTGACGCCCTCATAGCCGGCCACATCGTCGAAGGTCGTGCCGGGCCGCTCGGTGGTGTAGGTCTTGGCCCGGCTCCGCCCTATAGACATGATGCTGCCCATCTGGCCCTGGGCCCGGCGCTGCATCCACCAGAAGAACAGGATGAGCAGGCCGATGGGCAGCAGCAGCGGAATTATCGACAGGAAGAAGTTGGTCTGGGGAGTCTCGTAGCGGAACTCCGGGACATGCTCGTTGATCAGCGCAGTGTCGGCATCGGGCAGCGGCAGCGGTCCGTTGGATGAGTACTCGGTGCCGTCGACGGCCGTCGCCTTGATGCTCCCGCTGTTGTTGTTGTAGGTGCCCTGGACGATGCTGCCGCCGGTGACCCGGTCCAGGAAGTCCGGATAGGAGATCCCGTCCCCGGAGTCATCAGGGAGCATGGTGGTGGCCATGAAGACGGCGACGACGGCGCCGATCATCAGCCAAACCACCAGGCGCGAGCGACGTTGCGACTCCGGCGACGGCCGCAACGGCGACCGGGACCCCTTGCCGTCCTGCATGGGCGGGGGAGGAGGCGGCGGCGTGCTGTCTGCCACGACGCTCAGGCTACCTGCCTATTGGCTGGGGTGAGTAAGGAGTGTCGGGTCGCAGAACGGCCAGCCGTGACGGTCGAGCATGAACTCGTCGAGGGCCGTCCGGTGGTTCGGGCCTCCCTGCCACCAGTCCGGGTCCGGGAATATCTGCGTGTATGCGTCGATCAGGCTGCAGCGGTGAGCGTTGCCCCGCTCGGTGGGGTCAATGCTCAAGGCGGCCGCCGAGATCTCGTTGACGAGGGTCGACACCGGTGTCGCGCGGTCGATGTGGGCCATCCGGGCGTTGGCCAACAGGGTGAGAGCCACGCCGATCCCCACGATCGCGGCGGCTGTTCTCCACGTCACGCTTCGAATCCGGCTGCTGGACGGCCGCGAGGCATGCCCCCCGGCCGCGGCGTCCGACCGGCGGGTGCGGGAGGCTGACGCGCCGACGGCGGCGACGACCGACGCGATCACGAACGACCAGCCTGTTTGGACCAGCACCGACTCGCGCCATGCCTCTCCGATCTGCGGCCCCCACCATCGAAGCCAGGCGGACGGGCTCACGAGCAGCGCTCCCAGCAGGGTCGC
>VYCM01000087.1 GCA_009843915.1 Acidimicrobiaceae bacterium
ACTGGTTCGCCCACTGCGACATGGAGCCGACCTACCGGTACGCCGAGCGCGTCCTCAAGCTGCTCCAGTGGAGGACCGACGCCAAGGTGTGGCGGCTCAAGTGCCCGACCCACACGATGTTCCTGGACGCCTACGTGAAGGTCTTCCCGTCGGCCCGGTTCGTGCAGACCCACCGCGACGTCTCGAAGGTGCTGCCGTCGGTCTGCGACCTGTACCACACGCTGCTCGAGGGCGCGAACCCGGGCATCGATCCGCTCTACATCGGCGAGCTCAACATGGACCACTGGTCGCTGGCGATGGACCGGATGCTCGCCTTCCGCCGGGACCCGGCCAGCGACGCAAGGTTCTTCGACATCGGCTTCACCGAGTTCCAAGCCGACCCGATCAGCCAGATCCGCCGGCTCTACGGCTGGCTGGGCGACGACCTGGCGCCGGCCACGGTCGAGCGCATGCTGTCCTGGAGGGCCGACAACCCCAAGGACAAGCACGGCACCCACACCTACCACGCCGACCAATTCGGCATCACCGACCAGTCGCTGGCCCAGCACTTCGGCCCCTACCGCGACCGCTTCGCCCCCCTACTGGCCTAGCAACCAACCTCGGTGCCGGGTAGCGCCTGACCAGGTACGCCGACGTAGTGTCCGAGCAGGAGGTGCTTGAGCCAACCATGACCTATCCGAACATTCTCGTATTCGTTGACTTCCCGACCACCGACGTCAATGCCGCCCGCGCGTACTACGCAGAAGTCTTCAACTGGGAAGTCGAGGACCGCATCAAGGACACGTTCGCCCGGATCGTCCCCGGTCAGAACTTCCTGAAGGACGACGGCACGCAGAGCGAGATCGGCAATCTGCACATGGGTGTCTCGCACGCGGCGAACGCGCGTCCCCACCCCGATCCCAACCCGACGGAGCCCACCCACATGAACCCGGGCGGGCGCGCCACCCGGGCGTGGATCATGGTGAGCGAGGATGACTCGTTCGAGCGGATCCTCGACACTGCTGTCCGGCTCGGCGGCACCGAATTATGGAGGAATCACTTCTGGACCGAGTTCGGCGGCGCCAACGCCTCGTTCATCGATCCATGGGGCAACCAGTTCATGCTCTGGCAGCACCTCCCCGACGCCGAGACCGACGACGACACCCACCAGGTGGTCGGCGATTTCAGCGTCCCCGACGGCTGGACCGTCGAGTAGGCAATCCAGCCGGGATGAGGGGCTGACCTACCCCTCGGGTCGGTAGTCGAAGATCAGGACCTCGCCGGTGTCGTAGCTGGTGAAGACGACCTCGGAGTCGCCGTTGCCGTCGAGGTCGGCCACTAGACCGCCGGCCGCCTGGCCGAACTCGGTTCGCAGGGCGTGCTGGCGGAACTCGCCGACCTCGGTCTGCTCAAACCAGAACACCCGGGGATCGCCGTCGCCCGACACGGTGAGGTCAATGTCGCCGTCGTCGTCGACGTCGCCCCACCAGAAGACACCGGGCGCGGCCTGGAAGTTGATGCCCTCGATCGGCCGCGAGACGATGCCGTCGCTGATCAGCTTCGGCTCCCAGGGCTGGCGGGGGTCGCCGGGCGGCGTCAGCAGGTAGATGCCCGAGAGCGGCTCGGGGTCGCGGCTGACGTTGTTGACATGGTTCGAGCCGATCCAGCCGACCGTGCCCTCGCCCAGCAGGTCCGGGATGGCGGCCAACTGGATCGTGCGGCCGAGGGTGGCGTCGATCACGTGGCGCTGCCACTCCCCCGCCGGCCGGGCAGCGCTGGGCGTTTCGACCTGCTCGAACCACACGAAGGAGTTCCCCGCCAGGAAGAACTCGCCGCTGGCCAGATCCAGGTCGCCGTCGCCGTCGATGTCGTGGATGACGGGCAGGCTGCCGCCGCCCTGGCCGATCAGATGGGGCGTCGCCTCGAACCCGGTGCCGCCGGCGCTTCCCGGATACCACTGCGCGTAGGCGTCGTCGACGGTCTCCCCCACCGTGACCAGGTCGTGGAGGCCGTCGCCGTCGATGTCGGCCAGTAGGACCCGGTGGAAGAACTCGACGGTGCCCGGCTCCACGATGTCGTGGCGCACCCAGCCGTCGCCGGTCTGTTCCAGCCAGAACAGCGCTCCGCACGGCCCGATCTCCGGGTTGAACTCGCACACGAAGAACCCCGCCGAGACCAGTAGGTCGAAGTCGCCGTCCTCGTCGAGGTCCTCGGGCACGGCCTCGTTCAGGAAGTAGTTGCCGTCGGCTCGGGTGAGGATGGACACCTTGGTCCAGGACGCGAGGTCGCCGTCGTTGCGGTACACGGTGATGCCGCCGGGCGGGAACTCGATGGGCCCGGCGTCGTCGGGCCGGTCGCCAAAGAAGTTCACCACCAGGTCCAGGTCGCCGTCGCCGTCCATGTCGGCGGCCTCGACCCCGGCGGGACCGTCGGCCGCCGTGTCGACCACATGGACCGCGAAGCGTGCATCGTCGGCCCGCCACGCCGGTTCAGGAAGCTCCACTTCGGGCGACGACGAGCAGGCCGCGGCCCCCACCAGCAGCCCGCAGACACCAAGGCGCTTCACCGATCGGAGCACGGCATCGAGCCTCCAGGCAGTCATCGTGAGCCTCGGTCCGACGACTCGGCGGCGGCGATGGCGCGCCACACCCGCTGGGGCGTGTAGGGCATGTCGAGGTGCGTGACCCCTAGCGGCGCCAGGGCGTCGAGCACCGCTGACTGCACCGCGGGCGTGGACCCGATCGTGCCCGACTCGCCGATGCCCTTCGCGCCGAGGGGATTGAGCGGGGTGGGCGTCTCGGTGTGGTGGGTCTCGAAGCGGGGCAGCTCCGAGGCGGCCGGTATGGAGTAGTCGGCGAAGTTGGTGTTGCGGGGATTGCCGTCCCCGTCGTAGAGCGACTGCTCGTAGAGAGCCTGCGACACGCCGGTGGCCACCCCTCCGTGCACCTGTCCCTCCACCAGCATCGGGTTGAGTATCCGCCCGCAGTCGTCCACCGCAATGTGGCGCAACAGCCTCGTGTCGCCGGTGTCGGAGTCGATCTCCACCACCGCCACGTGCGCACCGAACGGGTAGGTGGCCTCCCCCTGGTCGAAGTCCACCTCTGCCGCGAGGCCGGCGGTCTCCGCATCCCCCGTCTCAACGGCCGCGGCGAGCTCGGCCCAGGACACCGCCCGGGCCGGAACGCCGGCCACGGCCAGACCGCCGGGGGCGACCACGATGTCGGCCGCGTCGGCCTCCAGCAGGCTCGCGGCCAGGAGCCGGGCTTTGTCGAGCACCTCGTTGGCCGCGGTCCACACCGCGCTGCCGCCGACCTGGAGCGACCTCGACGCCACCGTTCCCTGGCCGGTGGGCACCTCGGCCGTATCGCCGCAGATGATCCGCACCTGATCGGCCGCGACCCCGAGAACCTCGCCCAGGATCTGGCCGAACGCGGTGACATGACCCTGGCCCTGGGGAGCCGTGCCCACCCGGGCGGTGACCGAGCCGTCGGACTCGACTGTCACCGAGCCGAACTCCTGGAACAGGCCGCCCGCGGTGACCTCCACATAGACCGACACGCCGACGCCCAGCAGCCTGCGGTCGCCACGGGCGCGGCGAAGGGCCTGCTCGGCCCGCAGGTCCTCGTAGCCGGCAGCCTCCAGCGCCAGGTCGAGGCTGCGGGCGTAGTCGCCGCTGTCCATGTTGGCGCCGGTGGGCGTGGTCAGGGGGAACTCGTCGGGTGCGAGCAGGTTCCGGCGCCGCAGCTCGGCGGGGTCCATGCCTAGCTCGGCCGCGGCGAGGTCCACGATGCGTTCCAGCGAGACCGTGGCCTCGGGCCGTCCCGCCCCGCGGAACGGGAAGATGGGCGCCTTGTTGGTGATCACCGACACCGACTCGAAGTCGACGGCCGGGATCCGGTAGGGACCCGACGCCATCGTCATGGTGAAGAACGGCAGCAGCGCGCCGATGCCCGGGTAGGCGCCCACGTCCGCCGTCACCCGCATCCTCAGCCAGCAGAAGCGGCCGTCCCTCGTCAATCCCAGGTCGAGGTCGTGGACGTGGTCCCGCCCTTGGGTCATGTTGGTGAGGTTCTCGGTGCGGGTCTCGACCCATCTCACCGGACGGCCGAGACGGCGGGCCAGCCAGGCGGCCACCACGAACTCCGGATACGCCGACCCCTTGGCCCCGAATCCCCCGCCGACCGCAGGCGCGATCACCCGCACCCGGTCCGACGGTTCCTCCAGCGCGGCGGCCACGACATCGCGGGTGTCGTGGGGCCGCTGGGTGGTGCACCACAGCGTCACCCCGTCGCCTCCGTTGCCGACTCCGGGAACGGCCAGCACCGCGGACGGCTCGATGGGCGCGGCGGACATGCGATGGTTGACGACGCGGCCCGAGACCACCAGGTCGTGGCCGGTCAAAGAGTCGGCCTCCGCGTTGAGCTTCAGTTCCGAGGCCTGGTTCGACCCGTGCGACTCGAACACGATCGGCGAGTCAGGCGCCAGCGCCGCGAACGGGTCGGTCACCGCTGGCAGCGGCTCGTTGTCCACCACCACCAGCTCGGCCCCGTCAGCGGCCGCGGCCGGGGACTCGGCCACCACCACCGCGACCGGATCGCCCACATAGCGGGCCTTGTCGGTCAGCGGCAGCCGGCTGAGCTCCGGTGGCAGCATGATGAACAGCGGCTGGGCCGCGATGTCCAGGTCGCCGGCGGTGAAGACGCCCACTACTCCTGCGACACCCAGGGCTTCGCGGGAGTCGACCGAGCCGATCAGGGCGTGGGCCATGGTCGACCGCACGAAGGCCAGGTGCAGGGTTCCGGCGGGGGCCATGTCGCCCACGAACCGGGCGCTTCCCGTCAACAGGTCGGGGTCCTCGCGCCGCAGCACAGCGTTTCCCATCACCGGCGCCGAGGCTAGTGTTCCCACCAGCGGAACGCAGTTCCGTTGGAATGGGAACGGGAGGGTCGCTCATGCCTGACGTCGTCGGCTACCGGGCCAAGATCGGGGTGATCGTGCCGTCGACCAACACCGTCGTCGAGCACGACTTCGCCCGGGTGCGTCCCCCCGGAGTCACGTTCCACAGCGGGCGCTTCCTGGTCGAGGCACCCGACCTGAGCAGCGACGAGGCGTTCCTGTACTTCCTGGACCTGATCCGCCAGACCATCCCGTACGCGGTGCGCGACATCATGACCTGCAAGCCCGACCACATCCTCATGGGGATGTCGGCCGAGACCTTCTGGGGCGGCAAGGAGGGCAACGCCGCCTTCTCGGCGCGGGTGCGCGAGATCGCCGGCGACATCGGCATCACCTCGGGAGCGGCTGCCTGCAACGCCGCCCTCGAGCTGCTCGGGGTGTCGAAGATCGCCTGCCTCACCCCCTACCAGCCGGCCGCCGACGAGCAGGTCTACGGGTACTTCACCGAATGCGGCTACGAGGTCAAGCGGGTGCGGGGCCTGCGCTGCGACTCCGCCACCTCCATCGCCGACGTGACCCCCGAGACCCTGGTGGAGGTGCTCAAGGAGATCGACGGCGACGACATCGACGCCATCGTGCAGTGCGGCACCAACCTGTCGATGGTCGAGGTGGCCGACCAGGCCGAGCGCTGGCTGGGCAAGCCGGTCCTGGCCATCAACGCCATCTGCCTGTGGCACGCGCTGCGCACGCTGGGGATCAACGACCAGTTCGTGGGCCACGGGATGATGCTGCGCGAGCACTGATCTGTGGCCAGCCCCCGGGTGATCGTGGCGGGCGCCGGACCGGTGGGCTGCGTGGCCAGCGCCGTGCTGGCCGAGGGCGGCGTCGACGTGACCCTGCTGGAGGCGGCCCCCGAGCTGCCGCTGGAGTTGCGGGCGTCGACCTTCCATCCGGCCACGCTCGACCTGCTCGGCCGCTTCGAGGTGGTCGAACCCATGCTCCGCCTGGGGCTGATGGCCCCCGTGTTCGCCTACCGGGACCGGCGCAAGGGCGTGGTGGCCGAGTTCGATCTCGGCGCGCTGGCCGACGTGACCCACCACCCGTACCGGCTCCAGTGCGAGCAGTTCAGGCTGTGCGAGATCCTGCTCGACGCCTTCGAGCGCCAGCCGAGGGTGACCGTCCGCTTCGATGCAGAGGTCGTCGGCGCGGTCGACCACGGCGACGCCGCCTCAGTCGTGCTCGCCTCCGGGGAGAGGCTCAAGGCCGACGCGGTAGTCGCCGCCGACGGCGCGGCCAGCGCGGTACGCAAGTCACTGGACCTGGCTTTCGACGGGATGACCTACGAGGACCGCTACCTGGTGCTGTCGACCCCCTTCGACATGGCTGCCCACCTGGACCGCCTGGCCGCGGTCAACTACATCTCCGACCCCGACGAATGGCTGGTCCTGCTGCGAACCGCGGGCTTCTGGCGGGCTCTGTTCCCGGTCGGCGAGGGCGAGACAGACGCCGAGGCGCTGAGCGACCGCAGCGCCCAGAGACGGCTCGGCGGGATCGTGGCCACCGACAAGCCCTTCGAGGTCGCCCACCGCACGATCTACCGGGTCCATCAGCGGGTGGCCGAGCGGTTCCTGGTCGGCCGGGTGGTGTTGATGGGCGACGCCGCCCACATCAACAACCCGTTGGGCGGTATGGGCATGAACGGGGGCATCCACGACGCGGTGCTGCTCGGGGCGTCGCTGGCCGCAGTCCTGCGGGGCGACATCGGCGCCGAGCGCCTCGCTCACCACGCCGAGATCCGCCGGAATCTGGCCATCGACTACGTCCGGCGGCACACCCACGAGAACGCGGAGAGCCTGGCCGCCCCCGACGGCGCCGCCCGCCAGCGGGCCCTGGACCGGATGGCCGCCCGGGCCGCCGACCCGGCCGAGGCCCGCGCCTACATGCTCCAAGCCTCGATGATCAACGCCGTATCGGCCATGCGCGACGAGTTGGATGAGGTCGGTCAGCCCGTTCGTTCCGTTGACCGGAACACTGTTTCCCCCTAGTCTGTCCGAAAATACGCCCACGAGCGGCGGCCTGCGGGCCGGCGGCCTCGGGCGCCCGAGAATCGAAGAGATCCCTGCGGGTTGAGAGCCTGCAAGCACGGGGGGAGGATCGATGTCATATCGCACCATCGGCCGACTGCTGGTGGCCAGCGCCGCGGTCATGCTGGCCGCAGCCGCCCTGGCCCCGGCCGCGGTCGCCGACCACGGCGAGGGGCACAACGGCGAGACCCTTGAGCTGTCCAAGAGCGAGGGCCTGGCCGATGGCGAGGTCGTGACCGTCACCCTGGCCAGTTGGCTGCCCGGCCACACCGCCACCGTCGTCACCTGCTTCATCTTCCCGGTGGTCGGGCCGACCGACTGCGAGCTGAGCAACTACGGCCAGCACACCGTGGCCATCGGCGACGACGGGACGGCGACGATCGACTACCCGGTGTCCGTCGTTCCGGGACGCTGCGACGAGGCCAATACCTGCTTCATCGTGGCCGGCGACGGCATCGGTGGCGACGCCAACTACGCCGGCCAGGAGGTCACCTTCGCAGGCGCGGCGGAGCCGGAACCCGAACCGGAGCCCGTCGAGGAACCCGAGCCGGTCGAAGAACCCGCCGAAGAACCCGCCGAGGAGCCGGCCGAAGAACCCGCTGAAGAACCCGCGGAGGAGGCGGCCGAGGAGCCCGAGCCGGAGCCCGTCGAGGAGCCCGAGCCGGCACCCGAGCCCGAGCCGGAACCAGCGCCAGAACCCGAGCCCGAGCCTGAGCCGGCGCCAGAACCCGAACCGGAGCCCGCACCCGAACCTGAGCCCGAGCCCGCAGCCGAGGCGGCCGCCCCGGCCGCAGCCGAAGACGACGGCGGCTCGGTGGCGACCTGGCTCGTGCCGGTGATCATCGTGGTGGTGGTGCTGGCCGCGGTCGTCGGGGTGCTCATGCGCCGCAGATCAGCCTCATAATGTGATCGGACTCCGGGTGGCCGCGGCCGTCGCCGGGGCGGTCCTGGTGGCCGGCGCCTGCTCGCAGCCGAACGCCGAGGATCAGGCCGCTCCGCCGGAGACGACCGTCACGACCGCCGCACCGGACATCACGACGACTACCGCCGAGCAGGCTGAACCGGAGCCGGCTCCCGAGACGACTACGACTACCGCCGCTCCGGCCACCAGCACCGAGCCGGCTGAGCCCGAAGCGGCCCCGGAGGCCCCCGAGCCGGCCATGCCGGAGCTTCCCGAGCGTTCCGGTTGGAGCATCCAGATCGGCACCGAGGATGCCGACACCACCTACGGCGTGTCGGCCGCGCCCGGCGGCGACCTCGTGGTGGCGGCAGCCACCCAGGGCAGCCTGGCGGGCGACAACCAGGGGCAGCGGGACGTGTACCTGGCCCGGTACACGCCGAGTGGGGAACTGCGGTGGTCGATCCAGACCGGCGGGCCGATGAACGACTCGCCGCTGGGCGTGTCGGTGGCGCCCGACGGCTCGATCTACGTAGGCGGCTTCACCGACGGCGACTTCGCCTCGTCCAACCAGGGATCGGCCGACGTCTGGCTGGCCCGCTTCGACGCCGACGGCAACGAGCTGTGGCGCCGGCAGTTCGGCGGTCCCGCATGGGACCGGGGCTTCGACGTGACCGCCTTCGACGGCGGCGCCTACATCACCGGCTACACCGCCAGCACGCTCGACCCCGAAACCGACCTCGGCGGGTTCGACGGCTTCGCCGCCCGCTACGACGCCGAGGGCAACCAGCAGTGGATCCGCCACATCGGCACCGACGCCACCGACTGGGGTCAGGGCTCGGCACTGGCTCCCGACGGCGGCCTGTACATGACCGGGTACACCGAAGGCGCACTCAGCGGCTCCCATGCGGGCGATAAAGACGTCTTCGCGGTGCGGATCAACGTCGACGGCAGCCTGGCCTGGGCCACCCAGCTCGGGACCGCGGCCCTGGACTGGACCCAGGGAGTGGGTGCCGGCCCCGAAGGCGGGATGCTGATCGCCGGATCGACCGAGGGAGCCTTGGCCGCCGCCCATGCGGGCGAGCGGGACATGCTCGTGGTGTCGCTCGACGCCAGCGGCAATGAGCACTGGCGTTGGCAGGCAGGTACCGAGGGGATGGACACTGCGTTCGAGGTGCGCCAGACCGGAGAGTTCATCGTGGTCACCGGCACGACCGCCGGCAGCCTCGCTGGAGCGGGCGCCGCGCTCGGCGAGCGCGACGCCGTGCTGGTGTGGCTCGACCTCGCGGGCAACCTGGTCGAGATGGAGCAGTTCGGCACCGGCGCAGTCGACGACGCCACCGGCGTGGACGTTTCCGCCGACGGCTCTGTGGTGTGGAGCGGCTACACCTACGGCTCGTTCGAGGATGCCGGTGCCGGTGGAGCCGACCTGCTGTTCGGTCGGCTGGAGCTCGGGAGCTGACGGGAGAGCCGATGGGGTCGCGAGGGTCTGAACCCACCGAACGGGCGACAGGCGAGCTCCTGGTAGAGGACATGACCGAGGCCGAGCGCGCCATGGCCCTGCGGGTCGACCGGGTGCTGCCCGCGCTGGCCGCCCGGGCCGAGGAGGCCGACCGCGCCGGCGAGTTCCCCCTCGAGCATGTCCGCACCATCTCCGATGCCGGGCTGCTAGGCATCACCGTGCCGGTCGCCTACGGTGGCCTCGGCGGCGGGCTGCGGGACCTGGCCGCGGCCACCTTCGCCCTGGCCACCGCCTGCCCGTCCACCGCACTGGCCTACTACTTCCAGTGCAGCGGCTCGTCCCGGGGCCTGCTCCCGCTGGCCGCCATCGAGGCCGGGCTGTTCGCCCCCAACGAGGTGCCGCTGGCCCGAGCCTTCGGCGAGCGGGTGCTGCGGCGGATGGGCGAGCACGGCCGCTGGGTGGCCAACTTCGCCAGCGAGTCGGTGCGGTCCAAGCACGCCGCCATAACCATCACCACCGAGGCCTCCCCCACCGACGGCGGATGGCTGATCAACGGGGTCAAGTCGTTCGGCTGCTCCACCGGCGTGGCCGACGACTACCTGGTCACGGCCAAGCTCGCGGGCGGCGAGACGGCCGAGTCGCTGGCCATGTTCCTGATCCCCCGCGACACGCCCGGTGTGAGCGAGCGAGCCAAGTGGGACGCCATCGGGATGCGGGCCACAGCCACCCACGGCATCGTGCTTGAGAACGCCTTCGTTCCCGAGGAGAATGCGCTGACCGTGCCGGGAACGTTCGTGAAGATGACGCAGGTGAGCCGGGGCAGCTTCGTCGGCAACCAGGTGGCGCTGTCGTCGGTGTACGTGGGGGCCGCCCAGGCGGTGTACGACTTCGCCCTGGACTACCTCACCTCCACCACCTACCACGGCACCGACGAGCCCATCGGCGGCGGCGACCTGCACCAGCAGCTCATCGGGACGATGCGGGCCCATCTGGACGCCGCCTACATCTGGACGCGCCGCCAGATCCTGCTGGAGACCGCCGACCCCGAGCTGATCCCCAAGGACGACGTGGTGGCCAACTGGCGGATCGCCAAGGGCGAGATCGCCGAGAACTGCTTCCAGGTGGCCGTGCACGCCCTCAAGGCCTGCGGGACCGGCAACACCGGGATGTCCGGGGCCGTCTCCCGGGGCCTGCGCGACCTCTCCATGGGACTGGTGCAGGGCTTCCCGCCCGAGCGGGGTCGCCTTGAGGCCGCCTCCTACCTGGTGTTCGGCGCCGAGGGAGACCAGTTCGGCACGGCCGGGGGCAAGCAGTGAACCGGCTCGCGTCGCGGCCGTGGTTCTTTGCCGCTGTCGGCGCGTTCGGCTACCTGACCGGCATGAACGACGAGATGCTCCACTGGTTGGGCACCTGGTGGCTCGAACTGGGCCGGTGGGGCCAGACCGCGGCCGTGCTGGCCGCCCTGGCACTGGCGGCCTACTTCACCCAGGGCGCTCTCAACCGCCGGCGAGCGGCCTACCGCTCGGCTGTCGGTGCCGCCGACGCCACCCGCCTACAGACCGCCGCGGGGCCCGACCCCGCCGACCGCCCCGACCCGCGAGGTGCCTCATGACCAATCCGTCCAGCCCCCGCTCGCGAACCCTCGGACTGCTGCTGGCCGCGACAACCCTGGCCGCAGCGTGCTCCGAGCCCATCGACGAAGCCGCCGACACCGGCCAGACCCAGCCCGCCGACCAGACCACCGCCGAGACCCAGCCCGCGGAGGCACCGGCCGACGAGGACGTCGGCGAGACCGAGGCCACCGACCAGACCACCGCCGAACCCTCCGACGAGGCCGAGCCCGCCGAGCAAGCCACCGGATCCGAAGCGACCGAACCCGCGGAGGTTCCGGCCGGCCCGGTTCCGGCCGGGCCCGACACTCCGGGGGTGACCGACGACACGGTGACGATCTCGATCATCATCACCGACACGACGATGGTGGCCCAGGCGTTCGGATGGGAGGTGCCCGACGAGGGCGACCGCGAGGCCCAGGTCGAGGCACTGGTCGACCACTTCAACGCGGCGGGCGGCTTCGCCGGGCGCCAGATCGACGCCAAGGTCACCGTGTTCAACGCCATCACCGACGGCCCGGTGGCCGAGGAGGCCCTCTGCAACAAGATCACCCAGGACGACCAGGCCTTCGCCGCAGTGCTGACCGGGCAGTTCCAGGAGAACGCCCGGCCCTGCTACCGCAACGCCAACACGCTGATGTTCGACGCCACCCTGTACCCGGTGGACGTCGCCGGCTTCGAGGAGCTGGCCCCCTACTACTGGTCGCCGCTGCTGCCCACCTACGACGACCTGGTGGGCGGGATGGCCACCGCGCTCATCGAGGAGGGCTGGTTCGAGGGCGCCACTCTGGGAGTGATAGCCATCGACTCCGAGCTCAGCGAGCGGGTCTACGACCAGCAGTTCGCGCCCCGGCTGGAGGCGGCCGGCGTGGAGGTGGTCTCCTACAACACCATCGACCCGACCGACAGCACGTCGTTCAACAACGACCAGCTCCAGGCCATCATCAACTTCCGGGAGGCCGGGGTGGACAAGGTGGTGGCCATCGGCGGGTCCCGGCTGGTGTCGTGGTTCATCGACACCAGCATCACCCAGAACTTCGCCCCGGCGTACGCGCTGACCAGCTACGACGCCCCCGACTTCAACGCGTTCAACTACCCCGAGATGATGCCCGGGGCCAGCGGCATCAGCGTGCTCCCCGGCTACGACATCGAGGACGACCAGTTGGCCTTCCCGGCGTCGGCGGCCGAGCAGGAGTGCGCCGACATCTTCACCACCGCCGGGCTGGAGTTCGGCGTGCGGACCAACATCCGCACCGGTCTGCTGTTCTGCGACGTGTTCCGCCTGCTGCAGCATGCCTCCCCCCATCTCACCGAGGTGAGCGCACAGGGGGTCACCGAGGCGGTCTGGCAGCTGGGCGACAGCTTCGAGGCGGCCTCGGTGTACGGGGTGGAGTTCACCAAGGGCAGCTACGCCGGCGGCGACCTGTACCGGCGCTTCGAGTTCGACGCCGGCTGCGAGTGCATGGTGCTGACCGGCGATCCCGCTGACTTCGACGAGTGAACGCCAGAGGCCGACCCATACCACGATGAGCGGGGCGGAGACGGTCGAGCAGCGGGGCCGGCCGGGCAATCCCCGGCTGCTGGCCGCCGTCGCCGGCCAGGGCGCGGCACTGGCCACCGCGCTGCCGGTGCTGCTGTTCCGCCGGGAGGAGATCGCCGAGCGTCTCGGTGTGGTCGGCGCGGTGGTGGGTGAGGCCGCCCTGATCGGTGCGGCCGCGGTGGTGGCCGCGCTGGTGGTGCCCCGGCTGCGCAGCGTGCTGCCGGCCGGGATCCTGCTGACCCTGGCCGGGCTGCTGGCCGCGGCCGGGCTCGCCGTGATGGCCCGCACGACCGGCGTCGCCGTGTTCACCGCCGGCGGCATCATGCTGGCCGCGGGGGCGGCGCCCGGGCTGGTGCTCCACCGCCTCCTGCTGGCCACCGACGCCCGCCAGGCCGACCGGTTCCGCACGGCGTCGTGGTACTGGGCCGCGGTGGCCGCCGGCGCCTGCTGGCCGCTGGCGGCCCGCGTGCTCACCTCCATCGCCTACAGCACCGTGCTGTGGGCCGCGGCCGCGCTGGCGCTGGCGAGCGCGGTGCTCATCGCTCGCCACGCCCTGGCCCACGACAACGACCTCGAGGTGCAGCCCACCGTCGCCCGGATGGACGTGCCGTGGGCCCGCCGGTCCTACGGCGCCGCATTGGCGGTGGGCGCGGTCACCATCGGCGGCGCCGACCCGGCCCAGTCGCTGCTGCTGGGCGAATGGCAGCGCAGCCCGGTTCAGAACGCAGCGGTGCTGGCCGCCGGGGCCGGGTCGGCCGTCCTGATCAGCGCCTTCGGTCCCTGGTACCACCGGCTTCACCGGCTCACCGGCGGCCGCCGGTCCGACGCGGTCGGAACCCAGCTGCTGGTGGCGGGCGTGCTGATGCTGCTGGGGGCGGTGTCGTTCACCTACATCGGGCTGGTGGCCTGCTGGTTCGTGGCCGGCGGCGCCATCGCCCTGGCCCTGGCCGGGCTGGACGCGGCGGTGTTCGCGGGCATCGCTCCCGATTTGCGACGGGCGGTGGCCGCCCGCCAGGTGCGGTGGGCCGGTGCCGGCGCGGTGGTGGGCGCCTCGTTCAACGCCTGGATCGCCGGGGGTTGGCCGGACCAGTGGAAGCTCGCCGTGCTGGCTCTGCCCCTGGTTGTGGTGGGATGGGCGGTGCGCCGGTTCGCGGCCTCGGCCCGCGACGCCGAGACGGTGGTGGCCGTGTCCAAGGCCACCACCGTTCCCCGCCGGGTGTATCCGGTCGCGTCCGGTCCGCCGCTGCTGTCAGTGGAGCAGCTCTCGGTGTCGTACGGATCGGTACAGGTGCTGTTCGGCGTGGACCTGACCGTGCACGAGGGTGCCGTCGTCGCGCTGATGGGCACCAACGGGGCCGGCAAGACCACCCTGCTGCGGGCCATCTCGGGGCTGGAGCCGACCATCGGGGGACGCATCGTCTACGCGGGTCTCGACATCACCAAGACCCGGCCCACCTGGAGGGTGGGCATGGGGCTGCACCAGGTCGTCGAGACCGACGCGGTGGTCGGCCCCCTCACCGTGGCCGAGAACCTGACCCTGTTCGGCCACGGCCTCGACCGGGCCCGGCGAGCCCGGAGCATCGCCGACGCGTACGAGCTGTTCCCCCGCCTGGCCGACCGGTCCCGCCAGCGGGCGGCCACCCTGTCGGGCGGCGAGAAGCAGATGCTGGGCCTGGCCAAGGCCGTCGTCACCCCTCCCCGACTGCTGCTGATCGACGAGTTCTCGCTGGGCCTGGCGCCGACCGTCATCGCGGAGGTGCTGCCGGTGATCCGCCGCATCGCCGATCAGGGCGCGGCCGTGCTGCTGGTGGAGCAGTCGGTGAACGTGGCCCTGTCGGTGGCCGACCATGCCTACGTCATGGAGAAGGGCGAGATCGGCTACTCCGGCCCGGCTGAAGACCTGCGGGCCCGGCCCGATCTGCTGCGGGCCGCCTACCTCGAGGGTCTGGCCCACGCCCTCCACATCGACCAGAGAGACGCGTAGGCAGCGCGTATGGGCGGCTTCGACGTCTCCGGCCCTCTGCTGCTGCTGGGCTCGATCTTCGGAATCGGCTACGCGCTGCTGGGCATCGGCCTGGTGCTGGCCTACCGGTCCAGCGGCTTCATCAACTTCGCCCACGGCGCCACCGGCCTGCTGGCCGCGTCGGCGATGTCGGTGGTGGTCAACGACTACGGCGTGCCCTACTGGCTGGGCTTCGCCGGCGCGCTGGCCGCGGCCGCCCTGCTGGCGGCCGGCATCGAGGCCATGCTGGCCAGCAAGCTGGCCAACGCCCCCAAGGTGCTGTCGATGGTGGCCACCCTCGGCGCCGGCCAGGCGCTGCTACTGCTGGCGCTGTCGTTCGCCAAGGGCGGCCTCGGCGGAGGGAGCTTCCCCCAGCCGCCGGGGTTCCCCCAGTTCGAGCTGACCGTGTTCGTGTCGCAGTCGGCCACCGCCCTGCTGTGGCTGTCGCCGGTAGTGGTCGGCGGGCTGTACCTGTTCCTGCAGCGCAGCAAGTACGGGCTGGCGGTGCGGGGCGCGGCCGCCAACGCCGACGCGGCCACCCTGGCCGGGGTCGATCCCCGGCACATGGCCGCGCTGTCGTGGGCCCTGGCCGGGGCGCTGTCGGCCTTCGCGGCCATGCTCATCCTCCCTAACCAGTCGACGGTCACCCCCGACGCCCTCGGCCCCGACTTCATCGTGCGCGGCCTGGCGGTGGCCGCCCTGGCCCGGTTCGCCAACTTCCCGGTGGCCTTCGCCGCCGGCCTGGGCATCGGCATCGTCGAGCAGGTGCTGGCCTCCAACCCCGACTCCACCGGCTGGTTCGAGGTGGCCCTGTTCGTGCTCATCCTCGCTGGGGTGGCCCTTCGGGTGGGCGCGGGACGGGACCAGGCCGAGCGCTGGGCCAGCCTGACGCCCAGCCGCCGCCTGCCCGACGCCTACCGGGGCGTGTGGCTCATCCAGCACCTGGGCTGGGTGCTGGGGGGCGCGGGGGCGGTGGCGGCCGCGCTGGCCTCGGTGTGGATCAGCAACCGGTCCGCCTTCCTGCTGTCCACCGTGATCGCCTTCGCCACCATCGGGATCTCGGTCAGCTTCCTTACCGGCCTCGCCGGGCAACTGTCGCTGGGGCAGGTGGCCTTCGCGGCCATCGGCGCGGTGGTGGGCGTGCGGGTGGCCGTCGACACCGGCAGCCTGGCGCTGGGCCTGCTGTGCGGCGGCGTCACCGGCGCGGCGGCGTCGGCCGCAGTGGGGCTGCCGGCGCTGCGGATGCAGGGCCTGCTGCTGGCCGTAGCCACGTTGGCCTTCGCGCTGGCCACGTTCAGCTGGCTGCTCCGCCAGGACTGGGCCTTCGGATCGGGCCTCTCGTCGCGCCCGGTGAGCGTGCTCGGCGTCGAGGTGACCAACTCGCGGGGCTTCTACTACGTGGCCCTGGCCGTGTTCGTGGTGGTGTTGGCCACCGCCGCCACGCTGCGCCGGTCGTCGTTCGGGCGCACGCTGGTGGCGGTGCGCGACAACGAGGCCGCGTCCCGGGTGCTCCAGGTCGCCCCGTGGCGGCTGCTGGTGACCGCCTACGCCTTCGCCGGGTTCGTGGCCGGCGCCGGAGGCGTGGTGCTGGCCATGAACAACACCTTCGTCACCCGCAGCATCTTCTCCCCCAGCGACAGCATCAACGTGGTGGCCATCGCGGTCATCGGCGGGCTGTCGGAGCTGACCGGCCCGCTGCTGGGCGCCGCCTACCTGATCGGCATCCGCGAGTTCTTCGATCTGGAGCTGTCGGCGCTGGCCGGGCTGAACGCGGCGTGGCTGATCCTGATCCTGGAGCAGCCCCGGGGCTTCCACGGCCTGCTGGACAGCACCCGGCGCAACCTGATCGATCAGATCGCCCGGTTCTACGGCATCGACCCGGACACCGCCGAAGCCCCCCGGTCCGATACTGCAGCCTCTCCCGTTGCAGCGCCGGTGGCCGTGCCCGGCAACGCTGCCGGCGCGGGCGGCACGGTGCTCGAAGTGCAGGGCCTGTCGCGGCGCTTCGGCGACTTGAAGGCGGTCGACGACGTGTCGTTCAGCGTTACCGCGGGCGAGACGCTGGGGCTGATCGGACCCAACGGCGCGGGCAAGACGACAGTGTTCGAGCTGGTGAGCGGATATCTACGCCCGCACGCCGGGTCGGTGGTCTTCGACGGAGAGGACATCTCCCGGCTGGCGCCGGAGGCTCGCAGCCGGCGCGGGCTGGTGCGCTCGTTCCAGAACGCCTCGCTATTCCCCACCATGACGCCGCGCGAGATCGTGTTTCTGGCCTGCCGGTCGGCGGCCGGCGGTCGCTTCGTGCTGGGCGGGTCGCGGACCGAGCGGGCCATCGAGGACCGCGCCGACGACACCCTGGCTTCTTTCGGGCTGGCCGCGGTGGGCGATCAGCCGGTCGGCCTGCTGTCCACCGGCACCCGGCGCCTCGTCGAGCTGGCCGCCAACGTGGCGCTGAGGCCCCGGCTGCTGCTGATGGACGAGCCGTCGGCCGGTATAGCCCAGGCCGAGACCGAGGCCCTGGGCGAGGTGATCGTGCAGATCCGCGAGGCCTACGGAATCACCCTGGTGGTTATCGAGCACGACATGCCGCTGCTGGCCTCCGTCTGCGACCGCATGATCGCCCTGGAGGTGGGCCGGGTCATCGCCGAAGGCTCCCCCGCCGCCGTCCAGACGGACCCTGCAGTAGTGCGGAGCTATCTCGGCGGCTAGAGCGCAGTCACTCCGTGTCGAGGTGGGCGAACAGGTCGCGGGTGCGGAACGGGGCGGTCATGAACCGGGCGAACGCCTTGCGGCGGGTCAGCCACACCACCCTGGCCCCCGACTTGTCAGCGACCAGCATGTGGTCGGCCAGCCACGGGGTGACGGTGTGGACGTCGTCGGCCAGGATGTTGAAGATCCGCTTGGCCTTCTCGAACTGTTCCGACGTGATGTCGTAGTCGCCGGTGAGCAGCTCGGTCACCACGATGCCGGGCGACACCGTGCACACCTGCACCCTCGTGCCGGCGGTGTCCTTGCGCAGGGCCCGCTGGAGGTAGCGCACCGCCCGCTTGGTGGAGCCGTAGGCGGCCATCCCGGGCTGGGTGGCCCCGTCGGACCCGAAGCCTTCCGTGTTCCAGATCTGCCCGTGGCCCTGCTGAAGCATGTTGGCGATGGCGGTCTTGCTGGCCAGCAGCGCCCCGGTGAGGTTGGTGTCGACCAGGGCGGCGAGGTCCTGGTCGCGCTGCTCCCACAGCGGCAGGCGCTCGATGCTGACGCCCGCGTTGTTGACCCACACGTCGACCCCGCCGAAGGCCTCGACCGCGGCGTCCCACAGCGCCTGGAGCTGGTCGGACTCGGTGATGTCGCAGGCCGCGCCGCACACCCTCGACTCGCCGTAGTACTGGCCCAGCTCGGCCACCACCGCCTCGACCTGACTGGCAGACCGCCCACTGATGGCCACCCGGCACCGCCGCTTGAGGAACTCCCGGGCCAACCCGTTGCCGATCCCCCGCGTGCTGCCCGTGATGACGATTCGCTTTCCCATGTGAACTCCCTACCGCTCGGCCTCTAGTGGGCTGTCCTCAGACCCCTCGCGGCTGGCGCCCAGAAATCTCGGGAGGAAAATGGGTGCTATATACCCAATTTCACACCGAGATTTCTGGGACCCATTCGCGGGCGCTCTCGGTGGACAGCCCATCATCGTCGACCCCAGTGGGCCACCAAATCGTGGGTTACCAGCTCCTCCAGCCCGGCGCCGCCCGCCGATCCCACACTGGCCGCCACGAACGCTGCGATCAGGTCTCCGAGCAGCTCCCGCACAGTCGGGTCGGCGGCCGGGTCGGGCTCCAGGAAGGAGCGGCCACTGGTGGTATCCACCGGATGACACATGGCGAAGTGGCTGGCGCCGGCCAGCTCGACGAACCACGAGTCCCCCCGCCCGTGCCCGATGGCCTCGTTGAAGGTGCGCCGTACCGGATCGTGCTCCCCATCGCCGTCGTGGTCCCCACCACGGCCGTGATCCCCACCACCGTCCTGGCCCCCACCGCCGTCGTGCGCTGCGCGATCGCGGTGGTACCGGTCGCGGCTGGCGGCGATGACGCCGTCGTCAGTGCCCGCGAGCAACATCACCGGCACCTTGGCCGGGATGGCGACCACCGCGGCCTCCCCGTGTCCCAGAGCGGTCGCGGTCATCGTGTGGCCCCCGTAGGCGAACACGGCCTTCAGGCCCGGCACCCAGCCCGGGTCACTGCTGTGCAGGGCGACGGTCCCCCCGGCGGAGTGGCCGCCCACCACCACCCGGCTGAGATCGAGCATCCCGGCCGCGGGCGCGCCATCGTCCTCGGAGAGGCCGGCCAGGCGGTCGAGAAGCGGCCCCAGCGCGGTGGCCACCGGACGTGAGCCGATGTTGGCGGGGGCCAGAGCGTCGAGGTCGAGGCCGGGAGTGATGCCCCGGCCCGCGGGCCCCAGCGACCCGATGGCCGCGTAGGTCACCACGCACAAGCCCGCCGGCACGAGCCGGTGGGCCAGCCAGCGGTAGCTGTCGGGGGCCACGTTGATGCCGGGCATCACGATCACCAGCGGCCACGGCTCCCCCGATGCGGCGGGAACCTGCCCGGTCAGGCGGGCCTCCTCAAGCCGGCTGCCGTCCCCCGGGTAGTACAGCGTGGCCAGCGCCGGGTCGCCGCCGGCGTCGAAAGAGAAGTGCCAGCCCCGGACGATCATGCGAGTGCGTCGCGTCGCATCAGTGTCACGCCCGCTCCTGTTCGCTCCGCTCACGGGCCGCTCGGGCCCTAGGACGGTTCCGCTGAGAGGAACGCGGTTTCACAACTCGATACTACGTTCTACCATGCGGGTCATGAGCCACCCGAAGAACTACGGCGAGCCCTCGCCACGGCCATACCAGTGCTTCATGGGGCACTGGGAGGGGCTGTGCAAGAGCTTCACCCCCGGCGGCGACTTCCTGGAGTCCAGCGCAGTGCACATGGACGTGTACTGGCTCGACGACCGGACCTGGCACCTCCACGAGCACTTCGAGAACCTCTACGGCGTCGGCGAGACGGTGTTCGACACCCCGATCGGGGTGGACGGCAAGCGCTGCTTCGCCGAGAGCGACCAGCTCACCCTGGAAGGCACCGAGCTGACCCCCTACAACTACGTATTCACGATCGACAGCCGGGTGAGCGCCAACATCGTCTACAACAACCACTACTTCCTGGACCCCGACACCCGCCGGATCATCACCCACAAGGTGCGCGACGGAAAGACCAACCTGTTCCAGATCCAGGACTTCACCCGGGTGCAGCGACCATGATCGTGCAGCCGCCCGCCGGCGGGGCCGCCGACGGCCCCCACTTCGTGATCGCCATGCACCAGCACACCGCCTTCGCAGGTTCGCTGGCCGCCGACTTCGGCAACGACACTTTCGCCGGCCTGGAGCCGTCCGAGCCCATGCAGTACATCGTCGACCACCACGATGCGGGCTGGGCCGATCTCGACGCCCGCGCCCCCCAGAACCTCGACACCGGGCTGCCCTACAACCTGACGGCCACGCCGCTGGCCCAGATCGTGGCCACCTCGGCCTCCTCTCCGCAGTTCAACGAGGCCCACCATCCCTTCAGCGGCATCATCTCGTCGATGCACACCTACGGGCTGTACTGCGGCCGCTACGGGCTCAGCGACAAGATCTTCCTCGATCTGATCCCCGACGACATGCGGCCCAACGTCGAAGCCATGCTGGAGGCCGAGGAGAGCCGCCAGCATCGCCTCAAGCAGGACCTGGCCGGCGACGACGCCGGCCTCGCCGACGAGGACTTCATCTTCCACGCCTACAAGCAGCTCCAGTTCTTCGACACGCTGTCGCTGTACTTTCACCTCGTGCCCGAAGGCGAGCGTGGCACCGCAGAATTCCACAACGTGCCCCGGGCGGTGGGCGACGATGTGACCATCTCGGTGAGCGAGCGTCCCGGCGCGGTGTACGAGGTCGATCCGTACCCGTTCGCCACCGATGGGCTGGAAGTGGCCACCGAGGGCCGCTACCTGGCCCCCCAGCCGCCGGGCACCGACCTCGCCCCGGTGCTGGCCACCACGCCGGTCGACACCCAGGCGGTGCGGTTAGTGCGGGCGTGAGCGGCGGCTCCTTCTCCCAGGGGCTGGGCGAGTGGATCGGCTCGGCCGAGGTCTACGACGGCAACGGCCGCTTCGCCGGCATGGGCCGCGACACCCGCACCGTGCAGGCCACCGACCCTGCCGGCCTGATCACGGTGGAGGTGACCTTCGAGGGGCCGTTCTCGCTGTCGGGGATGTACACCATCGCCGACCACGGCTCGCACCGGACCTACGAGGGTCCGCTGAACCTGGGCTTCGCCGAGGTGCTGGGCGACGGCCTGATCGCGGCCCGCAACTACTGGCCCAGCCTGGGCCTCTCCCAGCGGTTCTTCCTGATGGTGCTGCCCGACGGCACCCACCAGCTGTCGCTCGCACTGCTCAGCCGGGGCGACCGGCTCCGTTGGACGGTCGTGGGCGAGTACCTGCGCCAGCTCCAGACCTCGCAGGACCCGCTGCCCGTGGTGGAACCAATCGACCCCGCGGCAGTGAACGACGATCCGACTGCGGGCCGGGGCCGGCTGCTGTTGCTGCGGCCGGGCCGCTGGTCGGGGCGTCTGCACCGCCTCGGCCCCGACCTCGACCCGTCCGGCACGGTCGACTACGTCGAGACGGTCGCCGCTCGCGGCCAAACCGATAGCGCAGAACTCGCCGACCCTGGCCACACCGGGACGACTCTCGCCGCCCGTGGCGACACCGAGAGGGCAGAGCTTGCCGGGAGCGACCGGTCTAGGACGGTACGCGAAGCCTTGACGGTAGAGCTGTCGGGGCTCAGTTTCGCCCCCGATGCGTCCTTCGTTCTGGAGTCCGACGGCTGGTCGGCATGGACCCCGGCCGGCGATTTCGCCGGCAGCGCGGCCCTGAGCGGCGGCCGGGGCCTGAGCGGGCACTTCCACAACGATCCGGCCGGATGCCGGGTGTGGCGCCGGGAGGTCGCTTCGCTGGACGGCTCGACCAAGGCCGTGCTGCACATCTGGTACCGAGGCGAGGAGCGCCTCGGTGCGCTCTACGGCACCCTAACCTTCAACCCGGAATGAGTGAAGGCACCGACATCGACGCCGCTTCCGACCGGTTCGGCGGCACCTGGCTGGTCACCGAGCACGTCTACGACCCCGACGGCACCTACCGGGGTTCGGTGTCCCAGCGCCGCCGCGTCGAGCCGGCGGCGGACGGGAGGATCAGGGTGGTCCAGCACTGCGAGCCGTCGCCGGACCTGGACGGGCACCCCATGGCGGCCTTCGCCGGGGACTGGACATTCGAACTCCAGGTGGACGGACCCCGGCGCCGGTACCTCGGCCCCGACGTGATGGGGGCGGCGACCGAGTGGCAGCCCGGGACCATGACCGGGCGGGGCATCTGGCCCCGGTTCGGATACGAGTTCGAGTCCTACAGCGTCCTGGTGGCTTCCGACCGCCAGCTCACCGGCGGGTTCTTCTCGCTGGCCGGGCGGTCGGTGGCCGACATCGTCGGGGTGGCCGTTCCCGAATCATCGGGGGTCGAGCCCCGCCTCGACCTGTCGGCACCGGTCCCCGAGGCGGACGACCGCTGGCCGCTGCACCGGACGGTCGGACCCCTGCTAGCGGCGGTCGGGCAGCCGTCGCCGCTGCGGCGCCGCCGGCTGTGGGCCATGCGCGACCCGATCGGCGCCTCCGGCTTCGAGCTGGTCGAGGACGCCAGCGAGCACGGCCGCGTCGTGTCGGTGACCGTGGGCTGACGCCGAGCGTCTGCGGCCCACACCGGGCCGCCCACAGGTGTCGGGCTAGCCGTCCGGCGACCAGGTGAGCGCACCGAAGACGACATCGGTCATGCGGTCGCCGTCATAGAGCTTCCAGACCGCGGCCAGGGTGTAGTCGCGGTCGATGATGAACTCACGGCCCTTGACCTTGAAGGCCTCTCGGGCGTGGTGCTGGGTGGTGTACAGGGCCCGGCCGTAGGCCAGGGCGTTGCCCCACAGGTCGGGGCCGTCGTAGGTGTGGCGGTTGCCGTTGGACCGGGTGCGCACATAGGTGAACGACCGGTCGACGTCCCCCGACATCTCCCACTGCTGGGTGGCCCGCACCAGGTCGATCGGGTCGTGGCGGATGCGGACGTCGACGCTGCCCCGGTGCTGCTGGTCGGCCCCAAAAACCTCGCAGGAGCCGGCCCACTGGCCGCCCTTGCGGTCGGGCAGGGTGTGGGGCCAGGCGGCCATCTCCCGCTCGTTCTCCAGGTGGGCGTCGATGCGGGACTTGGTCTCGGGGTTGGTGTCGTAGTCGTGGGCGTTGAGGTACACCCCGTTGAACACCGAGAAGATGGTGGGACCCTCGTACAGCAGCGACGAGTACACCTGGGTCACCCCGTCGGCCAGGATCTGGTTCATGGTGTTGAGGTCGGCCCGCCAGCCCGGCGCGTAGTAGTGCGAGTCCACCAGCGAGCCGTAGGGGTGGCCGGCGCCGTAGAAGTCTGGGCCCTGGTAGATCCGGTTGTCGCCCTGGTCGTCCACCCCGAACTCGAAGTCCTTGATCTCGAAGCGGTTGCGCAGCGGGCCGGTGTTCATGAAGTTGCACTGCATCCAGTAGGTGACCTTGCCGTCGGCGAACACGCTGGCCCGGCTGACCTTGTTGAACCCGGTGTGGCTCCCGTCGGCGTCGAACACCGACGGCAGGCCGTACCACTCCCCGGTGATGCGCTGCTGCCACTCGGAGGCTTCGGTGTCGCTCATGGGAACTCCGTTCTAGGTGCGGCCCGCGGTCGTGAGGCTGTCGCGGATGCGGGTACTCACGTCGGGGCCGAGCAGGCGGTCCACCTGGGCCCACACCGGGTCGACGTCGGGGTTGAACAGGGCGGCCCGGTGGCGGGCGTCCCGGTCGGCGAACTGGTCGGCAGTGGCGCCGTCGAGCACACCGTCGGGCACGCCGTCGACGGCCAGCTCAAGCCAGTGGTCGCGGTAGGCCGCGACCGTGCCGAACACCGCCCTGAAGCCGTTCTCGTCGGCCCGGTGGGCCAGCATCCATGCCGACATGAGCTGCCACTGGCGCTGCGACAGGTGGGCGGGAGTCAGCCCGTCGATCTCAGCGGCCTGGCTGTGGGCCTCGCTCAGCGGCACGAAGCAGTGGTCGACATAGGCCAGGTTGGCTCCTGGGTCGAGCCGGGGCATCAAATCGAGGTGGAAGGCGTAGTGGGGCCCGGCCAGCACCGAATCCACCGTGAAATGGGGCACCGCGCTGTGAGGCGGCGTGAACGCGAAGCACATGTGGCTGTCGAGCCCGAAAGCCTCGACGGTCATGGCCACGTACACCAGGGCGGCCACCCCGTCGCGGGCCATCACCCGGTGCACGCCCACCGGCGATCCGTCCATGGCCGAGGTCAGCGGTACGGACTCCGTCTCTTCAAGCTCCAGCCGGACCGCGATGGCCTCCACCGTGCCCAGGCACAACTCGGCCGACAGGCTCATGCGTCCGCTCCCGCGGCCGATCCGACCGTGGGGAACACCCAGGCGCTGGCCATCTCGGGCTCGGCGGCCCGGGCCGGCGACGGGATCACGGCTGCGGCCCGCCGGGACTCCTCGTCGGTCGGGGCGGCCAGTCCCAAGCCCTTGTCCACCTGCTCCTGGCGCCAGCGCCGGTAGGCCAGCTGGATGGAGTCGGACTTGACGTGCAGCTCGGCCGACAGGTCGAAGGGCAGCAGCTCGGGCCGCTGACCCTCCACGGTCGGCTGGTCCTCCCGGAAGATCTTGAGGGTGCGCTTGTGGGAGTCCTTGTCGGCCCAGCCCCCGGTGAAGAACGAGCGCATCATGCAGAACTTCGAGACGGTGGTGTGCTCGTCGAGGGGCACCGCCGCGGTGAACAGGCGCATGTCCCCCATCGGCAGGCGCACGATCAGCAGCGACATGTTGGGGGGATAGAAGCCGGTGGAAGTGTTCACCGGTGGGCGCTCCTTCTTGGCGATGAGCCGCCATATCCCCGACGGGAGGGGCGGCTTGAGGTCGACGGTGGCGCTCACCGACACCAGGTGGCCGTTGTCGTGGATCTCCTCGAGATCGAAGTCCTGGATCTCCGGCTCGTCGCGGTTGCCGAACGACCCGGCGTGCACGAACGGGGTGTGGGCGATGTCGATGGCGTTCTCCAGCACCCGGTCGTAGTTGGCCTGCCAGGTGAACTCGCCCTGCACCGCCCGGAACCCCTCGGCCCGGGCCTCGGTGTGCAGCTCCATGCCGTACAGCTCGGGCAGCGGCGGCCGCTGCTCGGCGGGCAGGTCGCCCAGGAACACCCAGACGTAGCCGTAGCGCTCGACACAGGGGTAGGTGTCGATGCGGGCCTTTCTGGGGATGGGCAGGCCGGGGCGGTTGGCCGGGATCTCCACGCAGGCGCCCTCGGTGTCGTAGCGCCAGCCGTGGTACGGGCACCGCACGCAGTCGCCGACCACCTCGCCGCCGGCCAGCGATCCGCCCCGGTGCACGCACAGGTCGGACTGGGCGTTGACGGTGCCGTTGGGGCTGCGCCACAGCACCAGGTCGTGGCCGTGGACCTTCACCTGCAGGGGCCGGTCGCCGACCTGCTGGCCGAACTCGACGGCGTACCAGTGGTTCTTGATGAGCATGGGGAGCCTCCCTGTGTGCTCTCAGCTCGGTCGGGGCAGCACCCGGTCGCCGCCCCAGAGGGCCCGCACCAGGCGGTCGGTCATCTCGGGGCCGAAGAACCGCACCCCCATGACGTTGGCGGGGTCGCGCTCGGCAATGGTGCGCCGCCGGGCCAGGTCGTCGGCGGCCAGCTGTTCACGGCGCTGGTGGGGCACTGGCTCGGCCTCGTCCACCCAGCGCAGCCACTGGTCCACCCGGCGGTGGGCCAGCTCGCGCACCTGCGCGAGCCGGGCCTCGTCGTGGGTGATGCCGGGGGTGGTGAAGCACACCGCGGTGTGGCTGAGGGCCTGGCGGATGTAGAGCTCGCGGGAGGTGAACGTCGACAGCCCCGGGTCGGCTCGCAGCTCCAGGAACTCCTCGTTGAGCGGCTCCCAGTACTTGTCGAGTGCGGCGGTGTCGAGCATGAGGTCCGAGCGGGGGTTGTAGTCGATGTAGAACCAGAGGTCGGGTAGGGTGCCCCAGGCGATCCCGAGGTGGGGCACGTCGATGTGGGGGCCGAGCCAGGCGGTGACGTGCATGTTGGTGAACCCCAGCGGCGGGTTGCCGATCCACGAGTGGATCAGCCAGTCGATCTCCGACCCGGCGTAGGCCGCCAGCCGGCCCGCGGGGTACTCGGCCTCACCCCGGTACGACTCCAGGTCGTCGGTGCTGGGGTCGCGGGCCAGCTCGAAGCGGTCCTGGAGCTTGGCCATGATCTCGCCGGTGATCGACCACAGCCGGTCGAACGTCGCGGTGGCGTCGGTCGGACCGGCTCCATCGAAAATGTCCTGGACGCCCTTCAACGTCTCGCGCATGGATTCTCCGGCGATCTAGGCAGCTAGTGTTCCGTCGACAGGAACAGCGTTTCGTTCTACTGACAGTATGGGCGAGCCCCCACCAGCGTCAACCTCCTGAAGCAGGCCGCTAGGAGCCGATACCGCCATGACCCGCACCTCGCTGTACGTTCCCGGCGACACCCCGGAGCGCTTCGACAAGGCCCTGGCCTCGGGGGCCGACGCGGTCATCTGCGACCTGGAGGACGCGGTGGCCGAGCCAGCCAAGCCGGCCGCCCGGGAGGCGGTGGCGGGCTGGCTGCGAGCCAATTCCGGCGCGCCGGTGTGGGTGCGGGTCAACAACCGTCCCGACCTCCTCGACGCCGATGCCGCCATGGTCCGGTCGCTGGTGGCCGACGGCATCGGCTTGGCCGGGGTGGTGGTGCCCAAGGCCGACCCCGACGCTTGCGCGACCGACTTCGGCGGGTGCGCGGTCATGGCGCTCATCGAGTCGGCCGAGGGTGTGTTCAAGGTGTACGAGGTCGCCTCGGTGCCCGGGGTGGTGCGCCTGGCCCTGGGGGAGGCCGACCTGGCCGCCGATATGGGCATGATGCCGTCGCCCGACGGGTTGGAGATGTGGCCGATCCGCACCCGGGTGGTGGTGGCGTCGGTGGGCGTCGGGCTGATCGCGCCGTGCGGGCCGGTGTTCACCGACCTCGACGACGCCGAGGGCCTGGCGGCCACCAGCGAGTCGCTGCGCCGCCTCGGCTTCGGCGGGCGGTCGGTGATCCACCCCAAGCAGGTGGCCACGGTCAACGCGGCCTTCACCCCGACGGCGGAGGAGGTCACCCACGCCGAGGCGGTGATGGCCGCGCTGGAGGCGGCCGAGGCCGAGGGACGGGGAGTGGCCCTGCTGGACGGCAAGTTCATCGACGCCGCAGTAATACGCCAAGCCCGCTCGGTGCTGGCCCGCGTCCCCGGCCACTCCCCGTAGGTACGGCATGGGGTGAATTGGCAGCAGAATGGCCCCGATAGGGGGCCTATTGCTGCCAATTCGGCCGACACACCGGCCCTCGGCGCCGACACACCGGCCCTCCGGGCGAATTGGCAGCAGATTGGCCCCCTATCGGGGCCTATTGCTGCCAATTCGCGGGGTCCGGCTGGGACAGCACGGCGGCTGCCGCTAGGGAACGCCCGCCGACTAGGTCGGTGTCCTTGGAGACCTCCCGGTTGGCGGCCCGGGCGGGATGCAGAGTACCGATCAGTAGCCCGTCATCGGGTCCGGCGACCGTGCACACCGGGTTGTTGATGGTGCCGTCGAAGGGGCTAGAGCGGTGGGGGTTCCACAGCGAGTCGGCCGGGGGGTCGAGCAGCATGGTGGACGCCAGCGGCCCCGGCGGCGCGCAGGCGGCCAGGCTGACCCGGTTCTCGGCGGCCCGTTCGACCAACCCCAGATCGCACTCCCAGCGGTGCTCTGGCTGCCAGCACACCGCCACCAGATGGGCGCCGGCCACGGCGGCCAGCCGGATGGTCTCGGGGTGGCGGTGGTCGTCGCCCACGATCACGGCCATGTCGCCGAACGGCGTCGGGTAGAGGCTGATCCCCTCCCCCAGCCGGGTCGCGTCCGGATGGCGGTCGCTGCTGTGGATCTGCGCCTGCTCGTGAACCAGCCCCGCTGCGGTCCACACCTCGCCCACGTGCTGCCCGTCGTGCTTGGCGGTGGTGACCACCATCACCCCGGCGGGGATGCCGTCGGGCACAGGCGTCAGCTCGGGCAGTACCACCAGCCGGGCGCCCGCGCTGAAGGCCTCGCCGATCAACTCCGGGGGCTGCAAAGCGTCTGAGATCAGCTCCGGGTCCTGCCGTGCTCCGGGCACGCACGCGGTCTTCAGCGCAGGATCCGCCTGCGCTCCGGGCACGCATGCGACTGTCACGTCATCGGCCTCGGCCGGGGTCGGGGTGGCCGTGGCCGTCCCGGCAAGCGGGCCGTACACGCGGGGCCTGCGGCCGGCCAGCCGCTGGGGTCGGCCCCGTGACAGGTTGATGTCGGCGACCACCACGGCCTCGCCCGTCGGCGGGGCCTTGGCCACCACCGTGCCGTCGGGGTCGACGATCTGGCTCTCGCCCGCGCCCTCGAGGGCTTCGGCGGGAACTCCGAGCGCCTCGGCGAACTCGGCGGCCCGCCCGTCCGGCAGCAGCGAGCCGACCTTGTTGGCGGCCGCCACCCATACCCCGTTCTCGGCGGCCCGCACCGGAACGTGCAGGCTGGCCTCGTCTCGGGCGAAGGAGTTGAGGCTGTTGCACAGCAGCCGGGCGCCGCTCACCGCCAGGGCGCGGGGCGTCTCGAAGGTCACGCCGTCCATGCACGCGTAGAGCCCGACCGGCCCGAAG
>VYCM01000124.1 GCA_009843915.1 Acidimicrobiaceae bacterium
TTGCGGCGACGCCGGCGACGGTTGCCCGGATCCACCTCGTCCTCGCCGCGGTCCGGCGGGCGGCTCTCTTCACGGTTGGTCGCCGATCCTTCGCCGTTCTGATCGCCGTCGCGGCCGGCGGCACCGGCGTTGTCGGTGGACTGCGGTCCCTGGTCGGCCTCGTCGGATCCGCCCGGCGCGGCCTCAGCCGGCGGGCTCTCGCCGGCCGGCTGGGAGATCCTGGCGCCGTCGGCGGTCAGATCGATGATCAACTGGATGATCTCGTCCTTGCGGGCCCGGCTGGAGGGCTTGGCCCCCAGAGCGGCGGCGATCTGATTGAGTTCGCCACGGTCTTTGCGTTGCAGCGTGGACCGCCGCATCTCGGTCGCTTCCACGGATGAATTCCCCGGTCGTCGGACTCAAGCATCCCGGCTCGGCGAAGCGACGCATCACGAGCCGGAGAACAGCCATCACGCCGAAGGCGCGAGGCGCTCAGCGAAGGCTACGCAGCAAAGGGCCGCGGCTGCAACCAGCGCGACAGAGCGTTCAGCCTCAGCCTCAATCTCTCCGCACCGAGCGCACGAAGTCCTCGACCGTGTTGAGGTGGTTGGGCAACGAAGTGCAGCGCTCGGGAAGGTCGGCCACGGCTGCCAGCGCCGGGGGCGGAACCGGCAGGCGTCCGGTCGCGTTCAAGACCGCATCGGGGAACTTGGCCGGGTGCGCCGTGGCCAGCGACACGACCAGCTCGCCGGGCCGGCGGCAGCGTTCGGCTACCCCTACCCCGACCGCGGTGTGGGGATCGATGAACATCTGCGACTCGGCATGAACCCGGCCCATCACTTCGAGTGTCTCGGAGTCGTCGAGACGGTCGCCGGCGAACTCCGCCTTGAGGCGCTCGTGCTGCCCCCGACTCAACCCGGCCCGGCCTTCGGACCGGAATCGGGCGAGCAGGTCGGCGGTGGCCGCCCCGTCGCCGTCGAACAGCTCGGACAGGAGGCGCTCGAGATTGGACGAGATCTGGATGTCCATGCTGGGCGAGAGCGTGGGCACCACGTCGTGGGCGGCCAGCGCACCGGTCTCGATGAGCCGGCTGAGGATGTCGTTGGTGTTGGAGGCGATCAGGAGGCGCTCGATCGGCAGTCCCATGCGGCGGGCGTAGTGCCCGGCCAGCACGTTGCCGAAGTTGCCGGTGGGAACGCAGAACGTGACCGGCCGATCGCCGGCCAGTCGCCGGGCCGCCCAGACGTAGTAGACGATCTGGGCCGCCACTCGGGCCCAATTGATGGAGTTGACCGCGGCCAGCTTCGACTCGGTGCGGAACGGCTCATCCGCGAACATGGCCTTCACTAGGTCCTGACAGTCGTCGAAGGTTCCGTCGACGGCGACCGCATGGACGTTGGGCGCGTCCAGTGTGGTCATCTGGCGTCGCTGGATCTCGCTGGTGCGCCCGGCGGGGTGCAGCACCACGATGTCGAGGCGGTCGCGGCCGGCCACCGCCTCCATGGCCGCCGAGCCGGTGTCGCCCGAGGTGGCCGCGACGATCATGGCCCGGTCGTCGCGGCGCTCCAGTTCGTGATCGAACAGCCGGGCCACCACCTGCAGGGCGATGTCCTTGAAGGCGAACGTGGGCCCGTGGAACAGCTCGAGCAGCCAGTGGTCGTCGTCAAGCGCGACCAGCGGGCACACGTCGGGATGGTCGAACGTGGCGTAGGCGTCGTCAACCAGCGACGCCAGCTCGTCGTCGTCGACCGCTCCGCCCACGTAGGGAGCCATGATGCGGGCGGCCAGTTCGGCGTAGCTCTGGTCGCGGGCTTCCGGGCCGGCGGCCTCGGGCAGCTTGGGCACGTGTTCGGGGATGTAGAGGCCTCCGTCGGCTGCGAGCCCGCCCAGCAGCACCTCGTCGAACGCGAGACGGTCGCCGTGACCCGGCGCCGACCGGGTGCTCATGTACCGCATGGCACTACTGAGGGTTCTCGTCCCCGACGACCCGGATGACGTTGCCCAGTTCGTGGACCGCCTCCAGGCCGCGGAGGTCGCGCAGCGTGGCCTGCAGGTCGCGCTCGCGGCACTCGTGGGTGATGAACACGAGGCGGGCGTCGTCGCCCAGGCCGTGCTGCTCCATGGAACGGATCGACACTCCGTGGCGTCCGAACACGGCAGCCACCGAGGCCAGCACGCCGGGCCGGTCGGCGACCTCCAAGCCGATGTAGTACTCCGACCGCAGGTCGTCGATCGAGCGGATGCGGGCCCGGACGAGCCGACCGATGCGGCCCGAACCGCCCGAGGCGAGGTTGACGGCCGCGTCGACGAGGTCGCCCAGAACGGCTCCGGCGGTAGGGCGGCCGCCGGCGCCTCGGCCGTAGAACATGAGTTCACCGACCGCGTCGCCCTGGATGAACACGGCGTTGAAGCTGTCGCGCACGCTGGCCAGCGGGTGCTGCACCGGCACCATGGCCGGATGGACCCGCACGGCCACCTCCGGCGGTTCGCCGTTGCCCCACCCGGTGCGCTCTGCCACCGCGACAGCCTTGACGGCGTAGCCCAGACGCCGGGCCATCTCGATGTCGTGACTGCTGATCCGGGAGATGCCCTCGTGGTAGACGTCGCCAGCCACCACTACGGCACCGAAGGCGACGGTGGCGATGATGGCGGCCTTGGCTCCGGCGTCGAATCCCTCGACGTCCGCGGTGGGATCGCGCTCGGCGTAGCCCAGGCTCTGGGCCTCGCTCAACGCCTCGGCGTAGCTCGCACCGCCCTCGGACATCTGGGTGAGGATGTAGTTGGTGGTGCCGTTGACGATGCCCATGATCCGCTGCACCGGCTCGGCCGCCAGCGACTCCCGCAGGGGCCGGATGAGGGGGATGGCCCCGGCCACGGCGGCCTCGAAGAGCAGGTCGACGCCGGCGTCGTCGGCGGCCGCGAACAGTTCCGCGCCGTAGTTGGCCAGCAGTTCTTTGTTGCCCGTCACGACAGGCTTGCCCGCAGCGATGGCGTCGTGCAGCAGGCTGCGGGCCGGCTCGATGCCGCCGATGACTTCGACGACGATGTCGATCTCGGGATCGGAGACGATCGCGGCCGCGTCGGTGCAGAACACCGACGGGTCAATGCTTAGGCCGCGGTCCTTGGAGGTGGAGCGCACCGCGATGCGGGTGATCTCCAGCTTGATGCCGGTGCGGGTCGCAACTGTGTCGCGCTGCTCCTCGAGCAGCGTCACGATTGCGGCACCGACATTGCCGCAGCCGAGGAGTCCTACACGAAGGCGGTTCACCCCTCCAAGCTACCGGCCTGTTGCCCAGGCCTCGATCAGCCAGTCCGACCCTCGTTGGAGCGCCTCTGCCGGATCGGCCTCCAGATCGCCGAAATCAAAGCGGGCTAGCGCTAGCCGACTCTTGCCTCGAGCGCGGCGGTGCGCTCGCCCAGCGCGGCGACAGCCGCCATGGCTTGCAGGTGCAGATCGACCAAGCGCTCGCCCTGCTTGGCGATTGCATCCATAGCCTCGCGGTGGAGCCTGTCAGCATGCTCCCGCTGTTCCGCGATTGCGGCCATGGCCTCGCGGTGGAGCCTGTCAGCATGCTCCCGCAGCTCACCGCCCTGCTTGGCGATCGCGGTCATCGCCTCGCTGTGACGGCTGTCGATTAGATCACGCAGCTCACGACCCTGTTTGAGCATGAAGTGCACCAGCACGCCGATGATCCCCAAGAGGCCGGAGCCCAGAACAGAGATTAGCGCAATCAACATGAAATATACTGTATCATCCCGACGAGGCGCTCGCAACCAGAGGCACCTATATATACTAGAATTCATGAGCAATGACGCTCAAGTGTACTTGAAGGACTGCTCGTCTCCGGAGACTGCGGCCCGGGAAGCTCGACATCTGCAGGCTCTGCGTGGCTGCGGGATAGTGCCTCTAGAAGATGTCGGCGCCTATGGGCTTGCGCTCGACAAGGCGGCCTGCTCGCTGGCCGACGTGCTGCATGAGCGGGGCCCTCTGCCGGAAGGCG